>JAFAUR010000076.1 GCA_019243205.1 Acidobacteriaceae bacterium
GAAGTCGTACCAGCGCTGGTTGTACCAGAAGGTCGAGCCCTGGTCATCTGCCATCCATGCCAGCTGCGGAATGGAGTTTGCGAGCGTGCGGAACAATTGTTCCTGTGCGGCCAAGGCGGCCGAGGCTTCCGGCCAGACCACGTGATATTCAATGTCGCAGGGTTGCGCTTCACGGATCGAACGCTCGACTGCCTCTCTCGTTCGCTCGCGATCCTCGGGATGCAGAAGTTCGAAAAATCGGTCGAGACTGATCGGATCGTCAGGGCCAAGTCCGAATAGAGCCTTATAGCTGTCGGACCAGATCAGCGAAGCTTCGGCTAGATCGAGGACCCATACGCCGACTTCGGCATCTTCCAGTGCAATATTGTGCCGATCTAAAGCGGTGCGAAGAGCGGTTTCCGAAGTGCGACTGTGTTCAAGCGAAGGGCGACGCGGCAGGATATTCGAGGGCTTCTGTACCCTCGCTAACGGCGATGGCCCCAGTATTTCAGGTACCAGGACCTCATTGGCTACTGAGTCGCGCCTTCGTCGTACAACTTACTGACATCCACACGCAACTTGTTCATGGAGTCGTTATCGATGTACACCATGTGGCCGGCGTTGAAGTGATCCCGGGTCACGTTCTTATGCGCCTCCGGCGGCAAACCCATGTGATTGAACGTATATTCGGCGGCAAAGTAGGGCGTGGCCGCATCATAAAAACCTTCAGCTACGAAGACGTGCATGAACGGGTTTTTCGCAAAGGCGTGCCGTAAAGCGGCGCTGGTGTCGGCAAAACCCGACCAGCCGCTTGTCTGAAAATCCCATCGGCCGATCCCACCGCCAAGCACGTAGTAAGTCAGATCGCTCTGATAGTTGAGTTCCTGCTTCACGTAGTCGCCGAAAACGGACGTATACGGCGGCCTGATGGCGGACTCACTTGGATCGTAGTCCGGCGACTGTTGCGTTCCCGATGCATTCACGCCCGTGAACCGTCCGTCAAGACGCCCGACCGTCTTTCCTTCATCACGCAGCAGTTCAGAGTCGAAGTGGGAGAGATCCACTCGGAGGTTGCAGCGTTCAATATATTGCTTACTCAGACCCGTAAACCGTGAGAGCCGCTCCGCTACCGCGTCACGCCGGGCGGGTGAAAGGGCGTCCCCCTCTTGCAACGCGGTCGCATAATCTCCCGCGGCAAACTTCTCGACGTCTTCGCGGAGCTTTTCAGTATTTTGGGCGACATCGGGCGCCAGCTTGTGATGATAGACCGCCGTCAGCGCGTACGTGGGCAGATACAGAATGTACGGAAGATCGTTCCCTGTCGAAAAACTTGCAGTCTGAAAGTTCAAAATTGTCGAGATTAGGACAACACCGTTGAGGGCAATCCCGTGGTCGACCAGGTACCCTGAAAGGCCCGCCGCCCGCGTCGTGCCGTAGCTTTCGCCTGCCAGGTAGATGGGAGAAGTCCAGCGCGAATTCCGCTGCAGGTACAGGCGGACGAACTCACCGAAGGCAGCGATGTCTCCGCTCAGACTCCAAAATTTCTTTCCGAGCTCCGGTGTCACTGCGCGGCTGTAGCCGGTCCCGATCGCATCCACGAAAACCAGGTCCGTCTTGTCCAGGATCGTGTTCGCGTTGTCCTCCCATTCGTAAGGAGGCGGAGGCATGAATCCATTGGGCAGCATTTTTACGCGTTTCGGGCCAAAGCATCCCATGTGCAACCAGATGGTGGCTGATCCGGGGCCGCCATTGAAAGCGAAGGTCAGCGGCCGTTTCGATTGTGCGCCATCGAGCGTGTAAGCGACATAAAACATCTGCGCTTCAATATGTCCGGTCTCGTTTCTGATCGGCAGGCGGCCGGCGGTGGCCGTGTACTGCAACACCTTCCCTCGCACGGTCGCCTTGTGATGAGTTACCGAGGGCTTCTCCTCGACGAGTTCCGGAGTACGCGCGGGGTGACCGTTATCGGCCGGCGGTGCTGGCTCCGCCGTTTGGGCTTGGGCCTGGGGAGGCGGCCCATTGTCCGGACGCTGGGCTGTCTGCGCGAGCAGGGGACTGAGACTGAGCAAAGCGAGGAGCGCGAATCTGGTTGGGTTCACTTCTCTCTGTTGTACTGCATCGGGCTGCACGCAATGGCCGCCGAACCTGCTTCACGTTCCGAGAACTCTTGCTTGCCTCGGTAAAGCAGGACGGCAAGTTCGGAAGGTCTAGTTCAGGAGCGGAGGGGCGACCAGGATCGTGACGATTGCCATCGCAACGACACTTGCGTATACATCGTGCTCCACGACCCCGAGACTTAGTCCCAGCTGTGCAACCACCATCCCGACGTCGCCGCGAGGAACCATGCCTACTCCGATACGCACCATATCGCGGCGTCCCAGATTCCAGGCACCCAGGCCGCAACCGATGAACTTGCTTTCGACGGCGATGAGACAAATGGCGGCAGTGATTGCGAAGATACGCGGCTCGAGGAATGCAGCCAGGTTCAGGTGAAGTCCGATGCTCGCCAGAAAGAAGGGCACGGCCCGCCAGGAAAGCGCCGATAATCGCGGCCATGCCGACGAATGCCGCCGACGCGCTCAGTGCGAACAGCACGACTGGCGCAAACTCGAAGTGCCGCTTTTCAAATGCCAGCCTGCGCTCGATGCGGGTGACGATGTGTTTCATGGCGCGAGCGCCATAGAGCGCAATGACCACGGTGAGGGCTGTAGCCGTGACTCCGGTAGCCATCAGAGCTGGAATCTTTAGTTGCCATTTCTAAGGCCAGTCATGATTCCCAGGACGAGCAAACACAGGATGTCGTCCAATCAACTTCGGACTTCCTCACTCGGAGCCAGGAGCATAGCGACTGGAGTTCTTGTGCCTCGGGTCGCTTCGCTTGCTGCTCCGAGTCCACATCATCAGAATGAGTAGGACAGCTTAGGCCGGACTGCAAAAAAATAGGCCAGAAGCATGGAAGCTTCTGGCCTCAGCGAAAAATTGAACTTTACTTCTTTGAAGATTTCCCGGCAGTGACGGTCTTGACCATATCGTTCGGGGCAGAAGCCGATGCGGTCAGGGCAGGCATACGGAAGTTGTCGCCGATCATGTTCGCCATCGCATGTACTTCCAGGCCCTCGGCCTCCTTAGTGAAGAGTAGACAGCCACGCTCCGTGTCGAAGTCGGCTTGCACCCAATCACCCGCGTTTACCTGATTTGTCGCCATCAGATTGGACAACGGATGTACCAGGCAGCGCTCGATGGCTCGTTTCAGATGACGTGCACCATACTTGACGTCGGTTCCTTCTCGAAGGAGATAGTTTTTGCCGGCTTCAGAGACGGTGAAGACGAATGATTTCTCGACCGGGGACAGAAGGATTCGCTGCTGAACCTGCCCGAGTTCCAGGTCCAGGATGCGCCGCAGTTCGCCTTCGCCCAGAGGCTTGAAGACTACCACTTTGTCGATCCGGTTCATGAATTCGGGCGTGAACTTCCGCCGCGCCGCTTCAACGCCGCTCTTGGACATCTTCTTCGACAGCTGTTCGTCGTTTGACACGGGCGTGGTCAGGGCCGTCTGGAAGCCAAGCTTCGGAGCGATAATCGAGCTCATTTCGCTCGCCCCAAGATTACTGGTCATGAAGATCAGCGCCCGCGAAAAGTCGACTTTGCGGTTGTCACCGAGCGTGAGCGTCGCCTTGTCGAGAATCCCGAGCAAAAGATTCCACAGCGCATCGCTCGCCTTCTCGATCTCATCGAAGAGGATGAAGCTCAGCTTAATGGAGTCGGTGTGATACTGATTGACCACTTCCTGGCTAAGCAGCGGATGCGTTTCGCGGTGTCCGAGATATCCGGGAGGTGAGCCGATCAGCTTCGCGATCTCATGGCTGTGCTGAAACTCGGCACAATCAATTTTGATAACGGCACGAGGATTATGAACCAGCGCTTCTGCTGTCGCTTCAACCGTCCGGGTCTTGCCCGAGCCCGTCGGTCCCAGGAACAGGAAGTTTCCAACGGGACGCCCAGGGGCGGCGAGCCCGGTGACGTGCATCTGGTAGATGTTTACGATCTGCTCGATCGCTTCATCCTGCCCGATCACCAACTTCAGCAGCGTCCGTTCCAGCGATTCGGCTTCTTTGCCTGTCTTGCTCGGATCGAGCACCTTTCGCAGCCGGCTCATAAAATTTCTCCCTTCCCACCCATTCCGTGCTCGGTGTCCAGTCTGGGCGGAGCCAGTCCGGATTCCGGGGCCAACTTCTTTTCGGATTCCATCCAAACTGGAGCAAGCCGTATGCCAAACGCCATTACGGTTCTCTCTACCCCACCTATCGTCTGAACACCTTGCTTCATGGAGACCGTTTCTGAGTTTTCCCTCTCGGGGTTTTCTGATTAGTTCCTCTGAGGGCGTGAAGGTCTCACTTCAACTCGACTAATTAGCGTTCGTTCGGGCATTTTCAAGATGTCGAGCACAACCTGGGCTATATCTTCGGGTGCGATCTTCCAGCCTGAGCTCTCTGTTCTTGTGCCGGAAAATTCAGTCTCTACACTGCCCGGCATGATGTAGCTGACCCGCACGTTATCCGACCTGTGATCTAACATCGTTGCTTCACTTAATCCGTTCAGGCCGAATTTGGAAGCATTGTAGGCTGCCCCACCTGCAAACGGATTTTTTCCCGCAAGGCTGCTGATGTTGATAATCCATCCGCCGCGAGCCTTTCCGAAGCGCTCTAAAGCCGCGCGTGTGCAGTAAAAAGCGCCGGATAGATTCGTCCCGATAACTTCGTTCCACTCCTCGATGCTGAGCTCGCCCGCAGCTCGAAACCGCCCGACCCCGGCATTATTGACCAGAATGTCCAGTCCGCCCAGTTGCCTGTCGACGTATTCGAACAATTGCTCCACACTTGCAGGATGCGCGACGTCTGCAGGCGTTGCCGTCACAGGCAGATCGGCGTCGGCTTTTTTCAAAGTTTTTACAGCATGGTCAAGAGCGTTCTCATCTCGACCGCAAATCACAACTTTTGCTCCCGCAGAAAGAAGCGCGTTCGCAATCGCCAAGCCGATACCTCTCGACCCGCCCGTAATCACCGCCCGCTTCCCTTTCAATAAATCTTCGTTCATGAAAGTTTCTTTAACTCCCTTCCTGTAGTTTCCGATCCATTGGTCATAACGCACCACCAGGTGACCATTCGATGATTGACTACATCCATCTGACCCTTTACGGACGTCCCTGGAGTACTTATGTTGGTACCGGGTCTTCGAACTTTGGAATTCCGCTCTCAGTCCGGAATGTTCGTCCTTAGAAGACTCGCTGGCCCGATTTTCATTCTTTTCGCCCTAGCGCAATGCTGGTAACTGTCGAGAGTTCGACAGCCATGCTTCTGTGCAGGATGGTTCAACGTCCGACCATCCAGGTTGAAGGGAGGCGTGCACCCTATACTGAATTGAGAGCCCCTGGTATGAGTGTCGTCTGGCTACGGACGGCTGCAGCGCTGTATTCTTGCGGCCTTCTGTATGCCCTGATCTTTCTTTTTCGCAAAAATACAAGACTATTTACTCCTGCGCTACTGGCGTTTGCGGCAGGGGCGGTGTTTCATCTTGTTTCGATTGTCGAGTTACGAGCAGAAACGGGCCATCTGCCCATAAATAACTTTTACGAGACCTGCTCGACGTGTGGGTTCCTTATAGCCTCATTGTTTCTGCTTGCATACAGTTACTACCGAGTGGCACTCTTCGGCATTTGTATATTCCCGCTCGTGTTCTTTATGACTTTGATTGGGGCGACGGAATTCCCACTGCATCCTTGGGTTAATCCGCAGATCCGGAATGCTTGGCTTGTCGTCCACATCGCGACCGTTTTGATCGGTTACGCCGCTCTTATCCTCTCGGCGGTCGCGAGCGTCTACTATCTCGTTCAGGAACGGCGACTGAAGCGGAAGTTTCTTGTCTCTGCCGGGAACGGCCTGCCTCCTTTGGCAACTCTCGATCGCCTGATTACTCAGTTCATGAACGCCGGGTTCGTATTCATCACGCTGGGAACGGTCACCGGCGTGGTGTGGGCATCCATCGAAAGCGGAACGAAGTGGGTCCTTGATCCGAAGATTGCTTTCTTCCTCTTTACATGGGCGTTCTATCTCGCCATGATTTTCCTGCGGATCTCCGCGGGTTGGAGGGGAAGGCGGATCGCCTGGCTCGCAGT
>JAFAUR010000365.1 GCA_019243205.1 Acidobacteriaceae bacterium
GATGTTTCGTGCGCCCGAGAAAATGAAGGATGATGTTGAAAAATGTGCTCGTGAACTTCAGGATTCGCTCACGGCCGAACCTCGAACTTTGTGTTCCCGACGACGATGACCACGTGTCCAACTCTCTTAAGCGCAGAAAACTCCACACTAGGACCCATAGCAGAAACGCTTTGCGGCCGATATGGATCGCGTGGCGCGAGCCCTGAGGTTAGGGTCCCTGCAGCCGAGACTGCTCCTCTTCGCCATACCCAACGTCCAACGAGTGGACTTTATCCGGCTGCGGACGTTCTGGCTCGCTTTGGAGATGCTGCTGTTCCCGCCCTGAGGAATGCCGTCCGTGCAGACACAGATAGTAATAAGACAAGGCGCGTGAATGCAGCAAGGGTTCTATTCCCGCTATTGAAAGATAGAGCTGAGCTAATCAGACTTCTAATCGAAATATCCCAAGCGTCACAAGACCACGATCTAGCGAGCCCACGCTCAGAATTGGCGAATCAAATGGTTCGTTATTGTGATCCCAAAGACGCCGAGCGATGCCGGAAACCTACATCCAAAATCGTACATAGTGACGGAGCAGATCATGTGGTCTAATCAGAAAACATGAAGGGTATTGCCGCGTTTCTACTGCTAACTGGTCTTGCTTTCTCCGCATCGGTCGACCCGCGGCTGCACGGCGGATTCCGTAACGCAGAGAACGCTGGCTGGATCTTCATTCACCTGGAAGGGAGCCCTTCCGCCATCGGATTTCAGCATGGATACCTGCTCTCGCAAGAGATCGAAGACTCCAAGCGCGCCATCGAATTGAGCACAACTCATGGCGTCAGTCATAGCTGGCCAGAACTCAGGCACATCTCGCAGGTGTACTTCGTGCCCAAGCTGCCGCCCGAATATCGTGACGAACTCTCAGGAATGGTGGATGGCCTCAGGGCGCATGGCTCAAAACTTGACCTGACAGACCTGGTCACCATGAACGCCTACATGGAGTTCTCCTATTACTACGACGACCTGAAGAAGCGGGCAGCTAACAAGCCGGTGACTCCTTCCCATGCCCCGGAGCATTGCAGTGCTTTCGTGGCGACCGGGAAATATACAAAAGACGGCCGCATCGTCATCGGCCACAACAATTGGACCGACTACCTCACCGGCACGCGCTGGAACATCGTTTTCGATGTCGCGCCCGAATCCGGCCATCACTTCATCATGGATGGAATGCCGGGTCTCATCCACAGCGGCGACGATTTTGGAATCAATGACGCGGGCATCCTGATTACCGAAACGACGATCGGCAGCTTCTTCGGGTTTGATACTGCGGGCGTGCCCGAATTTGTCCGTGCCAGAAAAGCGATGCAGTATTCAACCAGCATCGACGACTTCGTCCGTTTCATGAAGGAAGGCAACAACGGAGGCTACGCGAATACTTGGCTCGTTGCCGACCGAAAGACCAACGAGATCGCACGACTCGAACTCGGCCTCAAAAATGTTACCCTCGAACGCTCCAAGGACGGCTACTTCGTCGGTTCAAATTTTCCAATCAATCCAAAGCTGATTGCCGAAGAGACTGATTACCCGGCCAAGGACCCCAATGCGCCCAATACGGTTCGTCACCGCCGCTGGGATCAACTCATGGCGCAATACAAGGGGAAAATCGATGTTGATCTCGGCAAGAAATTCGAAACCGACCACTACGACGTCATCACGAAAGAAATCGATCCCAACGAACGCACCATTTGCGGGCATATCGACCGATCGAGCCGTGGTCTCCGGCCGTGGCAGGAACCGTATGGCCCCGCCGGAGTCGCCGAAGCCAAGGTGGCCGACGCTGCCCTAGCGGAAAAAATGTCCTTTGTTGCCGGTATGGGGCACCCCTGCGGCGTCGAGTTCCATGCGCGTGAATTTCTGAAAGCTCACAAGGAATTTGCCTGGCAAAGCGGCACTCTGCAGGATGTGAAGGCAAATCCCTGGATTGTGGTGTCGGCCGCGCAGGCGACACCCGCCGGCCGTTCCGCGGCTGGCAACTAACTCGGGGTGGAACCGCCCTGTTGGGCGGCATCAATCCGGGCCTGTGCCTTACGGATTGCCAGCAGGGCTGCGTTCGATTCGCTCTCGTCGTGAACCTGCTTCAGCGCTTGCTCCGCGTTCTGAAGTTCCTGCCGCGCTTCGTCCACTCGGATATCAGCCGGTCGCTCGGCGTGATCGGCCAGCACGCGAACATTGTCTTCGAACACCTCGACAAACCCGCCATCGATAGCCAGTTTTTGCTGGCCGCCTCCTGACGCGTAAGTCAAAACACCCGGATCCAAAGCGCTCAGCAGAGGCGCATGTCCCGGCAGCACACCCAGGTATCCGTTCTTGCCGGGGAGTTCGACACCACTTACCTCTTCATCCACAAACAGGTGCTCGGGGGTCGCAACTCTCAAATGAAGCGTATCGGCCATTGCTCTCGGCAGGTCAGCCCTTCATCTTTTCGGCGGCTTCCAGCACTTCGTCGATCGTGCCCTGCATATAGAACGCCTGTTCCGGCAGCGCGTCGTGCTTGCCGTCGACAATTTCCTTGAAGCTGCGAACGGTGTCTTCCAACTTTACGTACTTGCCGGGCCGCCCTGTGAACTGCTCGGCCACATGGAACGGTTGCGAAAGGAAGCGCTGAATGCGGCGCGCGCGCGCTACGGATTGCCGGTCTTCATCGCTGAGCTCGTCAATCCCGAGAATCGCGATGATATCCTGCAGATCCTTATAGCGCTGCAGAATCTGCTTCACGCGTTGCGCTACTTCGTAATGTTCTGCGCCGACGATATTCGGATCGAGAATGCGCGAGGTCGAAGCAAGCGGATCGACGGCGGGGTAAATGCCTTGCTCGGAAATGGAGCGCGACAGGTTCGTGGTTGCGTCCAGGTGCGCAAAGGTTGTTGCGGGCGCGGGATCGGTGTAGTCGTCGGCAGGAACATAAATGGCCTGCACCGACGTAATTGAGCCGCGCTTGGTGGACGTAATGCGCTCCTGCAGATCGCCCATCTCTGTAGCAAGGTTCGGTTGATAACCCACCGCGGAGGGCATGCGTCCCAGCAGGGCCGAAACCTCAGAACCGGCTTGCGTAAACCGGAAGATGTTGTCGATGAACAGCAGAACATCCTGCCCTTCTTCATCGCGAAAATATTCAGCTACCGTTAGTCCGGTCAGCCCTACGCGCAAGCGCGCGCCAGGCGGTTCCGTCATCTGGCCGTAAACCAGCGCCACCTTCGACTTGTGCCAGTCATGCGGATCGACGATTCCGGCCTCCTGCATTTCCAGCCACAGGTCGTTCCCTTCGCGAGTCCGCTCTCCCACTCCCGCAAATACCGACACACCGCCGTGCTTCATGGCGATGTTGTTGATCAATTCCTGAATAATGACCGTCTTGCCGACGCCGGCGCCGCCGAACAGTCCGATTTTGCCGCCGCGCAGGTAGGGTTCCAGGAGGTCGATGACCTTGATTCCGGTCTCGAACATCTCGAGCTCGGTTGATTGCTCCTCGAACGTCGGTGCCATGCGGTGAATCGGCGCCCGCTGCTCCGTCTCCACCGGACCCATATTGTCCACCGGCTGCCCCAGCACATTCAGAACGCGCCCCAGCGTCTGCTTGCCTACGGGAATGCTGATCGGCCCTCCCAAATCATAGGCCTTCATGCCGCGAACCAGTCCGTCGGTCGGTTCCATCGAGATGGTGCGCACGCGCCCTTCTCCAATGTGCTGCGCGACCTCCGCCGTGATATCAATCTTCAGCGGGACATCGAAGCCTTCACTCGTTACGTGAATTGCGTTGAAGATCTTCGGGATGTGACCTTCGGGAAACTGAACTTCGATCGTAGGTCCGGCCACCTGAACGACGTGGCCTTCCGCTACAGCCTGTGTTGCCATATACTCTCCAAATGTCTATAACGCGGCGGCCCCGCTGACGATCTCGATGATCTCGCGGGTGATAGACGCCTGCCGCACTCGATTCAAATTCAAAGTTAGGGTTTGGATGACGTCTCCGGCATTCGAACTCGCCGTATCCATGGCGCTCATCCGTGCCGCGTGCTCCGCCGAACTCGACTCAAGCATCGCGCGATAAATTCCCATTTCCACGTACCGCGGAAGAAGTTCGCCCAGCAGTTCAGCCGGAGGCTGCTCATAGATGTAGTTGATCTGCTGCGGCCCGTTCCCTTCGCCTTGCGCCTGCTCTTTTTTCTCCTCTTTCGGCAATTCCACCGGAAGAAGTTTCTTTAGAACGATGTTCGGAGCCATCACGCTCTTGAACTCGTTCGTTGCGATGTAAAGAGCGTCCAAGTCGGCCTTGCGGTAAGCGTCGATCATCCGGTCAGCGATTTCTTTCGCCTCGTCGAACTTAGGGCGTTCGATGATTCCGATATGCTCGCCTGTCAGTTCGTACCCACGCTTGCGGAAGTAATCGCGGCCCTTTCGCCCGACGGTTTCAATGGTGATCCTTGCGTCTTTCCGCTCATCGAGAAAACGTTGCGTATGCCGGAATAGATTAGCGTTGAAAGGCCCGGCTAGCCCGCGATCACTGCTGACGACGATCAGCTGCATCTTCTTCTCTTCCCTGATCTGTAGCAGAGGAAGGTGCGTCGCCTCTTCATCGTTCGCTGCCGCGGCGGTCGCATTCGCCAGAATGCGGGCCATCATTTCTGCGTAAGGACGGGAGGCAACCGCGCGCTCTTGCGCCCGGCGCAGCTTGGCAGCAGAGACCATCTTCATGGCCTTAGTAATCTGCTGTGTGTTCTTGACGCTGCGTATGCGGCGCCGGATGTCTATCAGGCTCGGCATCGGCTACGCTTTAGTCGCCGTCTTTTCTGCTTCCCTGTCCGGCTGCTGTGCGGTCTCTCGACTTCCGTTCCCGTTCGCGTTCGGGGCAGCCTCCGCTCCCTTCGGCTTCGGTTTTTCCTTGATGCTGCTGCTGAACTGTCCTTTGAACTCTTTCAGGGCTTCGGTCAGCTTGCCTTTCACGTCGTCGTCCAGCTGCTTCTTCTCGCGAATTGCAGCCAGCGCTTCCGGTCTGCTGTTATCCAGAAATTGATAAAGCTCCGCTTCGAACCGTCGTATGTCTTCTACCGGGATATCGTCGAGGTAACCGTTGCTGCCGGCGAAAATGATCGCGACCTGTTTCTCCACAGGCACTGGCGAATACGGTCCCTGTTTGAGAACCTCTACCCAGCGCTTTCCGCGACTCAGTTGGGCCTGCGAGGCTTTATCGAGATCGGAGCCGAACTGCGCAAACGCCGCTAGTTCGCGATACTGCGCGAGATCGAGACGCAGTGTGCCGGCTACTGAGCGCATGGCCTTCACCTGTGCGCTGCCGCCCACGCGGCTGACCGAAAGTCCTACGTTGATCGCCGGACGAATGTTCGCGTTGAAGAGATCACCTTCCAGATAGATCTGCCCGTCGGTGATCGAAATCACGTTGGTTGGGATGTACGCGGAAACGTCGCCCGCCTGCGTCTCGATGAATGGAAGCGCCGTCAGGGATCCGCCCCCTTTTTCATCCGACAATTTCGCCGCACGCTCCAGCAGCCGGCTATGCAGATAAAACACGTCGCCGGGATAGGCTTCGCGCCCCGGCGGCCGGCGCAGCAAGAGAGAAATCTCGCGGTACGCTGCCGCATGCTTCGAAAGATCGTCGTAGATGCAAAGCGCGTGTCGCTTGGAGTCCCGGAAATATTCGCCGATCGCGCAGCCCGCGTACGGTGCAATGTACTGCATAGGCGCGGGATCCGATGCCGTGGCCGCAACCACTACGGTGTACTCCATTGCGCCATGTTGTTCGAGGGTCTTCACGACCTGAGCAACGGTTGAGCGCTTCTGCCCGATTGCGACATAAATACAGATAACGTCCTGCCCGCGCTGATTGATGATGGTGTCGAGCGCGATTGTCGTTTTACCGGTCTGCCGGTCGCCAATAATTAACTCGCGCTGCCCTCGGCCGATCGGCACCATCGCATCAATGGCTTTGATCCCGGTCTGAAGCGGCTGCTTCACCGGCTGCCGGTCGACAACACCCGGCGCCAGGCGCTCGAGCGGAATGTATTCCTTTGCCTCAATCGGGCCCTTGCCGTCAATCGGTGCTCCGAGCGCGTTCACCACACGTCCCACCATGGCTTCGCCGACCGGGACCGACATGATCCGGCCCGTTCGCTTTACCTGGTCGCCTTCTCTGATTCCGCTGAAATCGCCAAGGAGAACCGCGCCCACCTGGTCTTCTTCCAGGTTCAGAGCGATGCCGACCGTCTCCGGACCGAATTCCACCAGTTCGCCGGCCATCACGTTTTCGAGACCATACAGCCGCGCAATACCATCGCCTACGCTGATAACGGTGCCGGTCTCGGACACGTTCGCGACAGCATCGAAGTTTTCGATCTCAGAACGAAGCAGGTCTGAGATTTCATCTGCTCTGATTTGAGCCATACGTTTCCTTCAGAATCCTATGTTGTTGCGGTTAGCTTCTGCCGCATGCTTTCCAGCTTGCCGCGCAGCGTCGCATCGTATTCACGTGAAGCCACTCTGGCGCGAACGCCAGCGAGCATGTCGGGGTCCACCTTATAGTGTGGACGAATGTACTTACCCAGAGCCGTACCGAGGCTCCGTTCAATGTGTTCTTTGTGCGCGCTGTCCAGTTCCCGCGCGGACGTGATTTCGGCGGGAATCCAGCCCAGCCGCTCGTCCATTACCTTCTCGAACTCCCGCCCTATCCCAGCCACTTCACTCACACGTCGGTGCGCAACCAGAACGAGCATGAAATTCTTCACCAGTCTGTGCAGCCCCAGCTCATCGGCAAGCTTTCCGATAAGCGCCTCACGCTGCCGCTTCGGTACCGCCGGCGAAAGCAGCGCGCGCTCCAGATCTTTTGATCCGACAATCACTTCCTGGGCCGTTCTGAATTGCCGAATCGCTTCTTCGCCGCTCAGATTCGATCCGGGTGTCAGCACCGCATCCGCCAGCGCGCGAGCGTAATGAGAAGCAAGCGCGCCGTTCATCGTGTCTTTCCTTCCTCTACCAGGTGAATAAAGTCGTCGACGAACTCACCCGATGATAAGGAATCGGCCTGATCCCGAAGCCGCCGTTCCGCGGCATTCAATGCGAGCCGGCTGGTATGTAACCGGAGTCGCCTGGTGGCATCTTTGCTGAACGCATCTGTCTCGAAGGCAACTTTTTTCCGAATGTGCTCGAGCTCTTCTTCCGTCTCTCTGCGGATCCGCTCGTGCTCGCGTTCCATTGCCGCCCGCGCTTCCGCCCGCATCCGCTCCACCTCTTGCGGCAACGTCGCCATTTTGCGATCGATCTCGGAATAACGGAAATCGGCTTGAATCTTCAGCCCCGTTGCGTCTTTAATGGCCTTCTGGATATCGGCTGAGCGCGCGTTGAAAAACGATGGAGCAACTCTCCACAGCAGATACCCGAATCCGATTGCGAACAGAATCGAATTCGCCAGGTGAAGGTTAAATTCTCTCTGTTCCTCGCGCGCATCCGTGGCCGCCGGTCCCTGTGCGAAAGCAAGCGAACCCGTGGTCAGCGCCAGTCCGCAGAGTAAGAATAAAGGGAGCAATCCGCGGCGAATCAAGCAGCTCTCCTGCCGACGAGTGACTGCACAATCTGTTTGCTCAGAGCGTCCACCTGGGTGTCGAGGTCGGCCTGGACGCGTTCGGCTTCCGCCGCGATGTCGCGTTTGGCCTGCTCAATCTGCTCTTCCGCCTCGCGCCTCGCCTGCTCTACCGCATCCGCCTGCTCCGCCCGCCACTGATTTCGCAGCGCTTCCTGCTCCTTATGTATTTCCGCTCGCGCGGCCTGCAAAGCAGCCTCGAATTCGGCGCCCTTCTTTTCCGCCGCCTCAAATGCCCGCTGCGCCAGGTCCCGAACGCCTTCCGTTGCCCGTCGCCTTTCTTCCAGAATGTTTGCCATCGGTCGGAAGAACGTACGCTTCAGGTACTGCGTCAGGAAGATGAAAAAAACAATGGTGGGGATAGCTTTGATCAGCAGCTCGCGAAGATCGTGCAGCGTTGAGTCCATTTACGAGATATTGTCCTGGAAGGGTAAACCAGTCGCTTGTGCGACTGCGCGCACCCCGGGCTGGGCACACTTTCCTACTGAGTTTACGCTAACATACGAAAATTTATTGGGTCAATTTGCAAGCCTCCGTAGACTCCGGAATGATGGTTTTCGTGTACACTAGTTGGAGGTATACATTTGATTTTTACCCTTTCTCTCCCCCAAGCGCACAGGGGCGCTGTCCGTTAGTTCCGGCATGTATCCACAAAGAGGTCTTCCGCCACGCCGGCCTAGAATTCGAGAAAACGTAAACGAGGCGATCCGCGCAAAAGAGGTCCGTGCCGTATTTCCAGACGGGTCTGTGGAAGTGATGCCCACTCCCGCCGCCGTACGCCGCGCCCAGGATTTGGGCCTTGACCTGATCCTCATTGCTCCAACCGCGGAACCGCCGGTCGCCAAGGCCATGGATTATGGCCAATGGCAGTACGAGCAAAAGAAAAAGCAGCACGAAGCCAAAAAGAAGCAGCACGTCATTCAGGTCAAAGAACTCAAATTCCGTCCGAATACCGACGATCACGATTACGAGTTCAAGAAAAACCACGCGATCCGGTTTCTCAAAGACGGCAACCGTGTAAAAGCCATTGTCCAGTTCCGCGGACGCGAAATCGCCCATACCGATTTGGGCCGCAATCTCTTGCTTCGTTTTGCCGAAGATCTGAACGGCGTCGGCTTAATCGAAGGTCAGCCGCGCTTGGAAGGTCGCAACGCGCACGTGATCATCAGCCCGGTGAAGCAATCCGCTCCACCCAAAGAAAAGGCTGAGAAACAGAAAGCGCCATCGCCGCAGCCCGAGAGCGCTCCCACTCAGGCGTAATTATTCCTGGTCGGGACAGAACTAGCGCGCAATTCGTGAACGCTGTGTCACACACCATGTGCGTTAACTGTTGTTGCCTGTAAAAACAACGACCTTGCAGAACGAGTCGCGCTCATGGTATTTACCTTTGTTCCCGCATGAGCAAAGTAGATCAGACCATGATGGGTGTGGGAGTAACCGGTGTCGCCCTGCTCCTACTGCTCGGGTTCAATCTAGACCGTCCACCTGTTTCTCTTTCCAGCAATTCTACTGCGTCCCACACTCCAAGCCCGCCCGCAGCGATGACCAAGCCCGTCGGCCCGGACCTAATGCTCGTCGCCAAGCGTAACAAGCGACTTGCCGCGCTCAAGCCACACTTTGTGATCACGACCGACGAGTTCGATAAGAAGATCACGATCCGTCACCGGGCATTCAGCAAATACATGAACGGGAACGGGACGAGCATCGAAGCTGAGATCTATGACAACTCCTTGGTGTTGGCATCGGAATACGTGGCCGAAGAATGGATCTTCCACGACTCGTTCACGGTGAAAGTCGGAGAAGACCAACTCTCGGCCACTGGTCCAAGAAAAGAAGAGGTGATAAACGGTGGTGTGGTAGAAATGGTCGCACTTGGACCACTTCGGAGTGGTCCGATTGCAGAGCTGATTGCGTCGGCAGGCTCGAGTCCCGTACGCGTGCGCCTAGACGGCAAATACTATAAAGACTACACACTCCGCCCGGCACATCAGAAGGCTATCGCCGAGACGGTCGAATACTATCATCTGCTGACGGATAGGCAATGAAGGCCTAACTGTGGAGCCTGTTTACTCCAAGAGCGGACGCGATCGGCCTACTCACGACTATTCCGAATAGAAAAGATACTTCCGCCACTGATCATCGCTCCGGCCAAGCAGCCGCATCAAGTGACGGCTCGTGTGCAGACTGAACGGACGCGGTGGCCGCAGCAGCTTCATTCCCGCTTCATCCGGCGTTCGGCTGCCCTTGCGGTTATTGCAGGGATGGCAGCAGGCAACCAGATTCTCCCAGGTGGTTTCGCCCGCCCGCGATCTCGGAATCACGTGGTCCAGCGTCATCTCGCCGGATGGCAGTGTTTTGTGGCAGTACTGGCACGTGTAGCGATCCCGCATCAGAATGTTCTTACGTGACAGCGCGCGTGTCTGGTGCGGAATGCGCCGGTACTCGAGCAACCGGATCACCGAAGGCACGTGCAGCGCCCGCTTCGCCGAATGGACCTGTGCCGGCGCCACTTCCTCCGCCGATGCCACGCCCTTCAGGATCAGAACCAAGGCTCTCCGGGCGGCACAGATATTGATCGGCTCGTAACTCGCATTCAGCACGAGAACGGGCCTATGAAGTCGATCCGGACTGGGCATCCGACACACACTCCTAAATGGACGTACTGCTCTAAAGCTCTCCTACTTCGACGGGCGGTTCTTTCTCATTGCCCGCGCATTCTTCGGAAGAAGCCAAACTCGTACTCAGGCGCCGTAGGCTGAACCTTGATGTGGACGCGTTCGATGGTCCGAACGGACTGCGATCGACTCGAGCCAGCGTCAGACCAACCACTCGGGACGCGCCCGCGCTCTTCAACGCGGCTGTCGCAGCTCGCAACGTGGCGCCGGTCGTAAATACGTCATCAATCAACAGAATCCGTTTTCCGCGAACCTGTGCCGGCTTGTGCACCCGGAAGGAATCTTTCAGATTGTTCGCTCGGTCCGCCTCGGACAATCCCGCCTGCGCCTTTGTCGCACGCGGTCTGCGCAAACACGACGAAAGCTTCAATCCGTATCGACCGGCCGTCCTTTCCGCCAGTAATTCGGCCTGATTGAAGCCCCGCGACCACCGTTTCCGCCAGTGCATCGGCATGGCTACCACCAAATCGAAAGCTTCACCGCGAGGCGCAACTTCTGCCAGCATCCGTCCCAGGGGTTGGGCCAGAGTTTCCACTTTCGCGTATTTGAAAAGATGAATCAGTTCCC
>JAFAUR010000750.1 GCA_019243205.1 Acidobacteriaceae bacterium
TGCTGATACCGGCTTAGTCGTCAACGGCGACCACGTGACGGCGTACGGCCTCTTCGTCGAACATTACCAGAAGTATCAGGTGATCTGGAACGGAGAAGACGGCCGAACAATCATGTTCCAGAACGAGATGCCCTACGACCCACCCTCGCAGGACGCTTGGATGCACGATGGCATTGACGGCTTTGCGGCGTATAAGGTAGCCGATTCCGTCCAAACCCACCAGGGTTGGGGATTAGGAAGCTACTGCTTCTTCAATCAAGGCATCGCGATCCACGCCGCCCACGCGTTCGAAGTACCGGAGACTAGCGGAGTCCAAATGCATGACCTGCTAACGGTACTGCTCAGCGGAAGCGGCGGCATCGACAACGTGATCAACAATACCGGCGGTCCAACCGTAAAGGCAGGAACTGCGGTCAACGTCGTCAGCTTTCCGTAAACCGCGCCAATCTCGACCCGGGGCTGTACGGACACTAATCGCTTACCGTTCTATACGCACGCCCAGGCTCTCAGGTGCAAACAAGCCTGCGACTCCAGCACCTCTTTTGGACGGCAAACGCCGAATGTAGCAGACTATCTGCCACATATCTTTGTCGACAACGAGTCCCTTCCAGCCGGGCATTCCGCTCATCCGGATCCCATTCTCGATGATCCATTTGAGCTGCCCGTCCGTGTACTTCTGAATATCGGCTGCGCCGAGGTCCGGCACTGGCGGCGACATCTTTCCCGCGAACGGTACCCCAGTCGTATGGCCATCGAGGCCGTGACACACCGCGCAGTGTTGCCTGAAGTTTTCCGCCCCGCGCTGGGTAGAGCCGGCATCTCCAGCCAGCGGATTCCGCCAATCTTTGCCGCCAATAACGAGATCCTTGCCTTCCTGAATAACCTTCTTCTCAACACGGGTTGGCGGACTGGCTTTACAGGCAATTAACAGCTGCAGCAATATGACGAAGAACGCGGCTGATATTCGTGCTTCGTGTTTTCCCATGATGATCCGCTCCGGATCTGATTGACTGAAGCATCAAATCGGCCGTCGTAAGTCAGTCACGCGCGCCGATCAGCTCCCAATCGCCCCCTGATAAGGCTTCACTCCAGGAAGGATTTGCGTAAACAGTTTGTCAATGTTTCGTGATACTGGGCAGTGGGGCGGGGGAGTGTCGATTGCCCACAAAACCGACGCGTAACGCGAGAGAAGCTTTGCTCCACATGAAAATGAGCGAAAGCATGATCGCTTGAATGCCGATCGTTTGCGACGCCTGAAAATCGGGCTTACAATGCGAAGCACACGGTATCACTGGGGGCAAACCGACGGCACTGCTATGAGCAAGTGAACCCGCGGGGAAAGAACCCCAGCAAAGCACTTCATGCAACTTGCAAAACGCGCTTTCTCTCGTGCCGTTCAGTTTTCGGAATGGCATGTTTCACATCTGCTTCTAGGCCGTCCCCTTTGGTTGCAGAATCGATTCCGTCAGCGCTATGAGGCGCTTTGTTTTGCGGACTACAAGCACCTGAGGAACGGGAACCCGGAAGTTGGCGAAAGTCTTTGGATGGAGCGTAATTTGAGAAAAGGCGATGTGGTTCTGGATGTAGGTGCCAACCACGGAATCGTCAGTCTCGAATGCTCTTTATTTGTCGGACCAACCGGAAAAGTTCATGCCTTTGAACCGGCCCCACGCACCCGCGCATGCCTCATTCGACATCTGATGATCAACCACATCAACAATGTGTCGGTCTTCGGAGTTGCCGTCAGTGACAGCGTCGGCACGGCACAGTTAAGGGTCTACGAGAATGCGACAGGGATGTCGACGTTGTCAGCATCTCAGACAGATCACCTTGCCGGCGATTTAATCGAAGTTCCGACGGTCACTCTCGATCTGCATTGTGAGGAGCATGGCATTCGAACCGTGGACTTGCTGAAGCTTGACATCGAGGGACATGAACTCTTCGCTCTTCGCGGGACGAGCAAAATGTTAATGACCAAAAGAGTTCGAGCCATTCTGTTCGAAGTCGGAGATCGTACTTGTAGGCACGCCAAGGTCGATCCCCAGCAACTGTTCATGGAACTGCAAACCTTGAATTATGACATCTACACAATTCAAGGCTCCGGAGATGTGGGCCAGCGATTAACTCGGCTCCCGCCGACGCCCTTTGCACAGAACTTCCTTGCTGTACCAGTTCAGTGATAAAGGTTGTGGTCGCGACGAGGACAGCCGTCACATCCAATTACCGCGTTTAAGATCCACACCCCGAAACTTTCATCAGGTGCCGATCAGATGTATGCTGCCGAGCGCCGTCATCTGGCGCTCAGGTCAGTGAAACCGCTGAGTTCCGAGCAAATAACCAAATAGCAGTTGCATAGGCTATCTCTTCACCAAGCCTTGGGCGGATAACCGTTCAGCGAGTTGCCGTTCCAGATCCGCAAGGTTCTTGTACTCGGGACAGGGATAATTAGCGAGATCAAAATGAATCTTGCAACCTCTCTGCCGGAATAGCATAACCCGTTTGCCAAGGGCATGAGCGTACCCAACTTCGTAGTACACACTCGGTCGCTCCCGGTCAGATCGGCAAACAAGAATTCAGACCCTTGAATCTCTCGAATGATTCGATCTGTAATGGGGCCAGCTGTCGCGAACACGACATGCATGAGGGTTCGTCCCCGCCTTTCTGCCTTGATTGCCGAGTTCCTCACTTAGTCTTCGACCCGGCTACTTGCACGAGCGTTGTATAAATCCATTTCCTCCCTTCCTCCAGTGACTGAATAGGCACGCGCTCGTCATTGCCGTGCATGCGGCTTAGGTCATCGTCCGTGATCGGATAGGGATACACGCCGTAAACGGGAACGCCGCGGCTGCGCCAAGCGTTAGCATCCGTCCCGGCTTGAAAGAGATACGGCGTAACCGGTGCGTTCCAGAGCGCGCCTGCATTGCGCGCGAGTGCCTGATACAACTCCGTGTCGGTGGTTGATTCTTTAACTGCTGCGCTCGGCTGGCGAGGAAACGGGGTCCCGTCCGGCAGCGCTGCGGGTCGAGCTACCTCGACCGTTACGTTCGGATCGCCGATTACGTTCTGGATCTCGGCAACAATATCTTGAGTTTTCGTGCCCGGTATCAGGCGCATGTTGATGGTCGCCTGCGCGGAACCCGGGATAACGTTTCCGCGAAAGCCGGCGTTCAGCAGCACGGGCGCGATGGTGTTTCGCATGATCGCATGCAGAAGCGGGTTCGTGCTGATTTCATCTGCGGCTTTGGCAACCCGAACTGGATCCGTGCTGTTCACCAGATCAGAAAAGTAGGTCGACATCGGCGGCTCGCTTGTCCGCGCTAAGGTGAGGAAAAATTGCTTGGTACTGGCCGTCAAGGTCGGTTTCGTATCGTAGTGCGACAACCTTGCCAAGGCGTTCGCCAGCGTGAAAATTGCGTTGTCTGGGCGCGGCATGGACGAATGCGTCGATGTGCCGCGTGCCGTGATCAGAAGACTTAAGCTAGACTTGTCGGCCGTCGAAATGCTTACGTACCGCACTCTCCCGGACGGCTGCTTCATGGTCCATCCGCCCTCATTGAGAGCGAATTCGCAATTCATCTTGTCCCAGGCGCGTTCCGCAAGCCATGTTGTATTGAATGGAGCGCTCTCTTCGTCAGCTTCGACCAGCCAAATTACATCCCGCCTGAGCGGAACCTTGTTGCGCGCGAGTTCCATGACGGCTTCTCCGAAAACAGCGATGCCGCCTTTGAAGTCGATGGCGCCGCGGCCGTAGATGTACCCATCCTTTTCTACAGCTCCGAAGGCATCAACGCTCCACTTTTCTCGTTCGACTCCCACCGTGTCGCCATGTGAAGCAAGAAGAATCGGCTTTGCGCTCCCATTGCCTTTCAATCGAGCGATCAGGTGCGATTTGCCCGGCCGCGGCGTTGGAATTATGTCGATCTCGAAGCCAAGAGGTTTCAACTTCGCCGCAAGCAGATCATCAAGCTTGGCTTCATTGCCCGGCGGGTTGCTGTTATCTATGCGGATGATTTGTTCGAGCAACTCAGCTGTGGGGTTTTGCGCGTAAATAGACATCGCGCAGCAGGCCAGCACGATAAGCGGCACTTTCATTCCCATTAGTATGGCCTGAGCCTCGCAAGCAAAAGCCCGGTAGCGCGCGTGTCGACCAAGCGTCGCCCAACCCGCAACCCACCTCAAACCAACTCCGCCCCCGACGCCGTAATCACATCATCAATACTGAGAAACAACTCCGCCTGGTGCTTGTGATATTCGTCAGTAGCTGAAGTCAGAATGTAAGCAAAAATCTCGATCGTAAACGAAGCAGCCGAATACCCCGTCATACGAACCGGCGTTCGGCCAACCTCGACGTACTGAATCCCCCGCAGCTCCTGCTCCAGTCTGCGCATCAGCTCCCGGATCTTATCCTTGGGCGTCCCGCGCTTCACCGCAATCGTGGGATTGAAAAGAATCTTATCTCGCTGCGTATAGTTTTCGAGATTCATCCCGGCGAAGGACGAATTGGGAATGCTGACAACGGTTCGACTCAGAGTGCGAATGCGCGTGGAGCGAAGGCCGATATCTTCCACCGTCCCGCTGACCCCGCCGAAATTGCCGAAATCTCCCAGCGTGACCGGCGCGTCTCCGATGACCGAAACGCCACCGAATACGTTCGCAATGGTTTGCTGAGCGGCCAACGCAACAGCAATGCCGCCCACGCCCAGGCCGGCGAGGATGGTCGTCATGTCGAATCCCCAGTTGTCGAGAATCAGAATGGCCGCGAAAATGGCGATAACGGTTTTTAGAGTGCGGCGCCCCAGGTACATGACTGACTGAGAGACAACGCGTTGCCGCTGGTTCAGCGTGCGATCGATTCGCACGATCACATAGTCGAAAAGGTTGATGGCGCCCCAGGCCACCGAAGCAACCACGATCAGCAGCAGCGTTCGTCCTATGTACAATCGTGCCAACGCCGCCGGTGCAATGATCTCCTCAATGATGCGGAACCACGCAACGGTGACGAGTATCAAAATCGGATCGACGATCGCAGGCGCCCATTCGACGCTACCGATCCGGCGAACTCGCGGCGACACCCAACGAAGAAATCTGTTCGTGAGGCGCACCAGCATCCGCCAAATCCCTGCCAAAACCAGCGCGACGATCACAAGGACCACCCATTTCCAAAGCGCGGTCTCCAGGATGTGAATCGTGACCAGAAATCTTGGAAGATGCGCTTCGATCCTGGACTCAGTGGTCAGCACCGGCATCATCGCTGGTATCTTCGCCACCGTGTCTGCTGAGAACAGCCAAATCGAGGGGCCCTGGCCCGCCTGCTTACGTTCGAGTTCGATCGTAAACTGCTGGTCGTTACTGTTGATATTCGTGACGTGCTCGATCGCCGGGTTCGGATCGTCTGTCGGGTTCCCTTCAGGAGACTGGCTCAACCGCAGCACGTCGAACTGCGCCGCGGAATTTAGCAGCGACTCGAGATCCTTGGCGAGCTCGGGTCCTTCCCTGGCCCGTCTGGAAGCTGGAATTTGGCTCAGGTCCAGATAGCCGGCGGCTTTCTGGTAATCACGGTGGTGGCAGCTCTCCAGAAAGGCCGTGACGGTGGAACGCGGGTTTAGCCGGTTGAGGGGATCCGTTGGCTGAGCGGCAGGGGCAGGCGCGGCGTTGAGCCGAACCAGCCATATGAAAACAAGCAGGCTGTTATAAACTTTTCGAACCACATCCGTACGACGCAGGGAGCATACGGATTTGCGACAGGATGGAACAGCGCAGATCAGCAAGTCTCACGCATAAGAACCGGTGACAGCCCAAAATTCCGATTTTTCCGCCATTTCCGCCTAAAAGCCCTGACACGACCGCGTAAATCAAATCGACCGCAACGCAAAACTCCCGGAGTTTCACAAAACCCGGTCACTAGTCCGTCTCAACCGGCTTTTTTCATTCCAGGTGGACGCAAGATGCGCGACTATGGAACAATCAACCGTGATCGGCCACGGTCAGCTTCTTCCGCGCGTTGTGAAGCAGACCAAGGAGACCCGAGGGGATCCAGACGATGGCGGGTATGCCAACCGGAATCGCAGTGAGCAGGCCAAGGATGCCGGCTTTGATCATGGCGGATTCGTGGTCGTCACCGTACCATTTCATTTGTGCCTTGTAAGTGATACGTCCGAGGACGATACCGGCCGCAATGGCAAGCGGAATCAGAATCGGCAGGTCGATTCCCATCGTAGCTGCGGCGCTGCCGAACAACATCAGGTCCACAATGAACGCGAGAAACGCGATACGTGGGTCGATTCCAAAGATCTGGTCGAGGCTCTTGGATGCCGGGTGTATGTTGCGCCCGGAATCTTGATTTTCATATCGGTACGGATTGCCGGTTTGATAATGCGCCATAAGCTTATTGTCCCTACCGCAGGAGGGACAGAAATGGGTTGCTTCGAGGGTAACGACTCCGCAATCAGGGCAGGCGGGCATGATGGTTCTCCTGCAGTCGAACTGCTGTACTGGTTCGCTGCTTAAATTTTATAACTTCTCGTGGAATGCGCCGATGCCTCATTGCACATCGCGCATCGTGGAAGCCGTAAGGCCTCCGGCCTTCGTACAAGTGGATCAAACCGGCGCGGCTCTTCCTGGAAGTGATTTAGGGATATGATAATTCCCCCAATGGAAGAAGCCACATCGAACTGGAAATGGCTGGACCGCTCCAAAACCTTTGCTGAAATTGTGGCGCTCTGCATTGCCGGTTTGTGGGCGTTGAAACTGTACCGCGAGCCATGGTGAAGTACCTCGACCCGCATGAGCTTACGAAAGGAAATCCCATCGAGACGGTGACGTTGTCATCGACGGAGTACGCCAGTCATTATGCGCCTGAAGTTGCCGATACAGTCACTTCAGTTCTCCCACATCAAACGCAATCCCGGCCGCATCATGATGTTCAGCCTGGAATTTCGGCAGCCCGCACCTAACACTTGGTCCTGGTTCGACTATCGATGGGACTATGCTTGCGGAGAGACAGCGCGGCATGACCAGAAAGACGGCAAGCTTAGACGACCCGCTGACCTCAGAAACTCATGCGACGCATAAATGCGCGTTTCGCGATTGCAAATGGTAACGTTCATACCGCCAATTCGAAGCTAGTTTCTGTACCTCAGTTATAGCGGTACTAATCTCTTACCGAAGCGACTGAGAAAGTCTGGATGCAACCTCGCAGAACGAGATCGGAGGTCGAGCGCTATCATCGTCGGTTGAACATCAGCATCACGCTCTCGAGCATCTCGCTTGCAACTCTGACGGCCGCCAGCATGCTCTGCTTTTCCGCCGGCAGCACTGCTGGCGCTTCCATACCTGTGTGGCCCTACGGAACTGATCCTGATAAGGCGAGCCACGCTCCGAACAAGCCGCCGGACACCAGTCCCCAGCAATTGCCGGGCGCCAGCCTGAAATTCACCATTGCGCAAATTCAGAATCCTTTCGGCCCGGCAGACTGGTTCCCTGGCGACCACCCCGCTATGCCGAAAGTCGTGGCTTTCGGCCGCAAGCCTGCCATCGAGGCCTGTGCCTTCTGCCACTTCCCGAACGGCAAAGGCAAGCCGGAGAATGCAGGTGTAAGTGGGCTTCCCGTTTCTTACTTCATAGAGCAAATGCATGAGTTCAGAGACGGCCAGCGGAAATCAGCGGATTCGCGGAAGAAAAACACGGACCTGATGGCTGTGTTCGCCAAGGCCATGACGGACGGGGAGATTCAGCAAGCGGCTCAGTACTTCGGTTCTATGAAGTGGACGCCTTGGATCAAAGTCGTCGAGACAGATATGGTACCGAAAACGCGCACCTCTACTGGCTTGTATATGCCGATTCCGGGCGCCGGAAAAGAAAAGCTTGGCAATAGAATCATTGAGGTCCCGGTAGATCCCGACGGCACCGAAGAACTTCGCAACCCGCGTTCGGGGTTCATCGCCTATGTGCCTTTCGGAAGCATTGAAAAAGGTAGAGCGTTAGTTGCAGGCGGGAACAAGCGGACGATTGCCTGCGGTGTCTGCCATGGCGATGACTTGAAAGGTCTCGGGCCGGTTCCCGGAATCGCGGGGCGCTCGCCCAGCTATATGGCGCGGCAACTCTATGACATGCAGCAAGGCACCCGGAACGGAAACTGGACGGAGTTGATGAAACCGGTCGTCAAAGATATAACTCAGGAAGATTTATTGGATATCGTTGCCTACGTCTCTTCCCTGCAGCCTTAGAATCTTGCGACGTTACCTTGCACTGAAAGCGATTTCAGACAGTGGCAGGAGTCGAGAGTCCTCCAGAGCCGCCGTGCGATGCCCAATGCCCTTCAAGTACTCCTCGTGATTAGCGAACGCGACGAAGTCCTCAATAGAGTTTTGGCGAACAAGCAGCACACGATCCCAACGCTCCGCATCGGGTCCGATGAGAAACCGACCGCCTTCGCCGCAAAACATGACCTCGCCGCCGCTCTCGTTCAGGAAGGGCAGCGTGTGGCTGATGTAGCGGTCGTATGCTTCTGCGCCGCTAATTGGCGACGCGGGTGCAAGATCGGGAAGCGCGGAATAATCTGCAACCGTACGGAATCGGAGTAAATTTAGCATGAATACTGGGCCTCGAAGACCACGCTGCATAAGCGCGCGACCAGAGGCCTGAGTTGGGTCCAGATAGCGTTCCATCGTGTCTCCATCCTATCCGGATTGACTGCCAGCATCGTTTTTACGTCGAATGCAGCTAAGAAGCCCTCACGCTTGGAATCCACTTTAACCGAAAGTCGGCGTCCGCTGATCAAAAGCTGCGCCCGCATCTCAGTGGAATGCGCGTTCTACAGACAGGTTCTGGTGAGATTCGTGCATCCTGAGCCGACGGCAGCGGAGATGCGTCGGCTTCAAAGAGCGTTTAACCAACACGGTAGAAGCTGCACTAAGTGTTGGGCCTCGTGGCAAGATAGAAAACACCTATGCCGAAGGTCACCGTGCAAATTGACCCGTCCGCTTGTATTCTCGCCGCAAACTGTGTCGGGATTGAACCGAAGTTGTTTCAAATCGGCCAAGAGTCTTACGTCGAGCTAATGGATGCGAACGGGACTCTACACGGAACCGAGTACACTTTCGCGGTCACTGAAGTGGAGCTGGAGATGATCGAAGAAGCTGTGGACTCCTGTCCGACGCGAGCTATCAGCATGCAA
>JAFAUR010000792.1 GCA_019243205.1 Acidobacteriaceae bacterium
CCTGGGCGACGGCTTTGTAGAAGCGGTGGATGATCGCACGTTCCTTGCGATTGCCGCCAATCAACCGGCCGAGAGCGACGGAATGATCCATGGAGAGGCGATTCAAGTCTCAATTTTGGAAGCACCCGGAAGAATGGGTGTTGGGAAATTCGGCTGGAAGGATCAAGACCCCAGTATTCTGTCGTTTGCAGGAGACGCCTACCTGAACGAAATGGGAGTGACGAATCGCCTAAAACCGACAGATGTCACGTCGGTGTGCAAAGTGACTTCAGACCCCGAAGATACGCCCGATAACTTAGGTCTAGCAGACATCGATCATTTCGCTCAATTTATCCGCGGAACCCAAGTGCCACCGCGGGATTCAATACTTGCAGCAAGCCCAGACGCGATTGCTGGACAGTACCTGTTCAAAACAGTAGGCTGCAGCACCTGCCATGTTGACACCCTGACAACGGACCATCCGGGAGCGGTGATCAACGGTGGAGCATATACCGTGCCAGAGGCTTTAGGCAACAAAGTCATTCATCCCTATGGAGATTTCTTGCTTCACGACGTGGGAACCGGCGATGGCATCGTGCAGGCGGGCCCGCAAGACACAGCAAATAAGCTACGGACAGTTCCGCTCTGGGGTCTGCATATAAAATCCCGTTTTATGCACGACAATGCGTCTTTGACCTTATCAGACGCAATACAGCGTCACGCGGGAGAAGCACGACAAGTTATTTCCCGTTTCAACACACTAACTGCTCAACAACAAGAGCAGATCATAACCTTCCTTCGTTCTCTGTAACATTCGGCGACAATCCGAGCGAAAAAAATCAGTAGGTCTGGAATATTTTCCGGGGCCGTGCAGTAAAGCCAGTGTGAACCAGCGGAGCCGAGACGCCGCTTCGCTGAGAATCATTCATCATTACCCAGGATAGAAAGGAATTTCGAACCAGTGATGCTTAGAACGATTATTACGCTCCTGCTCATTAACATGGGATTACGGGCGCAAGGTACTGTCCAACCCACAACTAAGCCAGCAAACCCTCCGAATGTGGTTGTTCAATGGAATCGCAATCTCCTAGAGGTTGTCAGGACACCAGGCGCGCAACCAGCAACCATTCACCCCACTCGCAGCTTCGCCATGATGCATGCGGCGATCTATGATGCTGTGAATTCTATCGATCGAACGCACCATTCGTATTTCGTTCAGCTTCACGGAGTCTCACGTCATGCGTCGCAGGAAGCAGCAGCGGCCGCAGCCGCACACGAGGTGCTAATCTCCCTTTACCCGAGTTTTCAATCGACATTTGATGCCGAGTTTCAACAGTCGTTAGATCAGATTTCCGAGGGACGCCACAGGGATGAAGGCATCGACATCGGCACGCTCGTAGCGGATGAAATCCTCGCCTTGCGTAACGCCGATGGATCTAACATTGCAGCTCCTCCTTTTGTATTCGGAAACGCGCCGGGAGATTTCGAGTCGACACCACCGAATTTTCCGAAGCCGCAATTTACACAATGGTACAAGGTAACGCCCTTCGCATTACAGCAAGCGAGTCAGTTCCGTCCGGGCCCGCCTCCTTCCTTGAACAGCAGCATCTATACAGATGTTTTTAACGAAGTTAAGTCATTTGGAATCGCTCACAGCACTACAGCCACAACAGATGAGGCCCTAACAGGCCGCTTTTGGAACGGGGCGATCCAGAATTATTGGAATGAGATCGCCCAAACCGCCGCAGTCGCTAACGCTCTAACCACGGCCCAGAGTGCGCGCCTGTTCGCTCTGCTGAATCTAAGTTTCGCTGACGCAGTGATTGCATTCTACGACGCAAAGTACACATACAACTTCTGGCGTCCGGTAACGGCTATTCGCGCCGCTGATACGGACGACAACTCAGATACAGCGCCTGATCCCAATTGGTTGCCGGAAGTGGGTAACACAACGCCGGACCCGTCTTATCCCGGCGCACATGCCGTCATTAGCTCGGCGGGCGCATCCGTACTTACTTCGTTTTTTGGAACCGACCAGTTCAGCTTTGCTGTGACATCCGAAGTGTTGGCGGGAGTACAACGATGGTTCACGACATTCTCGGCTGCCGCCGAAGAGGCGACCCTGAGCCGAATCTTTGCAGGCGTTCATTTCCGGACCGACCTAACTGCCGGGCAGCAACTCGGCTCTGAGGTCGCGAATTTCGTTATCAGCAATTTCTTGACTCCCAAGGGGCAGCAGCGGAACGACGCTGTTGAACCGACACAATCGGGAGACGCTCGATGAGGTTTATCGTCACGCGTTTCGGATTCTACTTAGCGCTTGTGCTCGCGGTTGGGGCGGTGGATGCAGCCGCCACGACAATTGACTTCGATGCCCAGGCGGCCAGTCGGGGCGGTAACTTAACCGGCATCCCAGACGCCCCGCTTACGATTGGCATTGCTACATTCACCGGCGGCGAGTTATTGAATGCTGAGATTGGGTTGAATGCAGATCAGACCGGCGTCTATGCGACCGAGGGCCTTTTCGGCTCAGGCGAAACCAATCCTTTGGTTATTACGTTTGCATCGCCGGTCGAGGATTTCAGCATCTTCGTCGCGAATGGCGAAGATATGCGGAACTACACCGTTTCCGATAACGTGGATGATGCAATTACAAAGTCGTTGCCGTCGGCCGGTGCCGCGGGTGCAGCTACTTTCGCGTTGTCAGGCGGCGCAATTACGACTGTCTATGTTACTTCCGCGAACACAGATGGCTGGGAATTCGTGATCGACAATATCAGCTTTGCCACACCTACATCAGTC
>JAFAUR010000325.1 GCA_019243205.1 Acidobacteriaceae bacterium
ACATAACCCGAAAGTTCGCTTCCACTTCACGCCCACCTACTCATCCTGGTTGAATCAGGTCGAAATCTGGTTCGCCAAAATCGAGCGCGACGTCATTGCCAGAGGCGTTTTCACATCCGTCGCAGACCTTTCTCGCAAACTAATGAACTATATCCGCGCTACGGCCACATCGGCTCGCCCGATTCGTTGGACTTACACCAACCCTAAACGCCGCATCTCCGCTGCAGTTATGACTGGGACCGCCCACTAGCCGTTCAACAAGTCTTGCGCTGCCGTTTACGCTACTGCCAGTGCCGTGGACAAAACTACCCTCCACCGGATCGCCAAGCAGAACGTGGTATGACGTCGCGGGTCATACAGTATCGCATCCCAGAAGTCATCCTTGTCCGGGTTCGTGAACAGCAGCTTCCAACTCTCGCCGCCATCATTGGTTTTGTAGACGCGCGACAGATCACCTGGACCGGCGCTCATCACGATGGCGATACGTTCATTGACTCCGCGTATGCCGCGAAAATCGAGGTGCTCAGCTCCAGCCGGCTTCGCGCATCTCTTCTAATTGGCTTCGCCATCTTCTGTGCGAAGAACACTCCCGCCGTTGCCGGAAGCCCACGCGATACGCCGGTTGACCGTGTCGATTCCGCGCAAGCCCGCAGTTGTACCTGATCCTGCAAAATCCATTGCGCCATTGCGCCCTGGCAGAACAGGAACGCGCAGGACGCAGATCTACTTCGCGTCAGTTGCTCCGGTCCGTTCTCCAGTCACGCGAGTTGGCCCGTTCAAAAGCAGCGCATCCGTTGACGTGCTGCTCAGGCCGAACTTCGGCTGAATGTACTTCTGCAGAAACACCAGCTCTTTGCTCCACGCATCCAGCCGGTGCTGCCGTTGCGAGAAACCGTGCAGCTCATTCGGATACGTGAAGTAATAGTAAGTCTTATGATGCTCAGCCAGCGCTTTCGTAAATTGCGCCGATTCATAGGGCGGCACCTGCGGATCATCTTCACCGTGCATGACCAACAACGGTGTCTGTATCTTGTCCACGAGAAGTAGACTATTCGCGCGGCGGTACACTTCGGGCTTCTCGGCAGGCGTGCCGCCCATCTTCATCATCCAGCGCACCGCGGAGTTTCGGTTCGTACGCTCGACAAACGTGGCGCGGTCGACCACCCCATACATTTCGATGGCCGCCGCGAATAACTGCGGATACTTCGTCACAGCGTAGGCGGTCATGGTGCCTCCATGGCTTCCACCGCCGATGGCCAGACGTTTCGGGTCCGCCAACCCCTGATCGACGAGGTATTGCGCACCGGCCGCGACATCGTCCATCTCGCCGCCTCCGCTGTCCTCCACGTTGAAATTGCGAAACTTCTCGCCATATCCGGTACTGCCCCGATAGTTTGGCTCGAGCACCAGATATCCCTGCTGCGCCAGGTACTGCGCCCACAAGTCAAGCCGGTAGCCGTCCTGGCCTTCGGGTCCGCCATGAATCCAGAGGACGGCCGGACAGCGGACGCCGCTCTGCAGCGAGCGTGGCTTGTATAGCATCGCGTTGATGGAGAGTCCGTCTTTACTTTGAAACCGCACGCGTTCGGGAACCTGCAAGGTCCCATCGAAATTTTTGGGTGTTGTTTGCGATAGATACTTCGGTTCTGATTTGTTCTGCAGATTCGCTAGCAGCAGGTCAGTCGATTCAAGCGGCGTCGTCCGGTGGAAGTAAATGGCACTTCCATCGGGGCTCCACTCCGGCGCCGACTCAATGCCCGGAACATCGAAGTGAGCGAGGGCGCGCACGGACGATCCGTCGACAGGAGCAATCCAGATATGGCTCTCTTCGAGCGAACCGCGATTAGAAACAAACGCGATTGCTTTCCCATCCGGCGAGAATACCGGATCGCGATCCTCCTGTTCGCCTCGCGTAAGCGGCTTTGGCGTTCCTCCTGTCGCGGGAATCAGATACACGTTCTCCCAACCACTCTCCTGCAACGAGAGGGCAAGCTCGCGGCTGTCAGGCGACCAGGACGGCTGTCTTAGCGACCAACTCCCGCCGCGATCCACCCGCGCCGTGTACAGGATTCGCGGCTTGTCCGCGTGTCCCGCGTGCGCATCAAAATTCGCGATCACCAGGCGGCCGCTGAAATACTCAGGCGCGCGTTCTGTATATGCGATTTGCGTTTCGTCCGGTGACCATGCGCTCTCGCCGGCATCTGCGTTTCCATGACTAAGGATGTTTTCGCTCAGCCCATCCGGACTTACGACGGCCACATCGCCATGACCCCGCCGCCCGGTTTCAAACAGAATCCAATCGCCCTTAGGCGACCAGCGTGGGCTCCGATCGCCAGCCTGGCGCGGATCTCCTTCGCCCGGCAACGAACGCGTGAGGCGATGGGGTTGCCCGCCGCTCGCGGAGACCGTCCAGATGCTTCCCTGGCTGACGAACGCAAGCGTGCGGCTGTCCGGGGACCAGCTCACTCCGGATTTCCCGGCCGGAGAACTGGTGAGAGTAACAGGCCAACCGCCGTCAGAAGAGAAAAGGACGATCTGTCCCGCGCGAACGGCCGCGATCGTTTTACCGTCCGGTGAGAGCGTCGTTTCGCCCATCGGTTCAACGGAAACAAGATCTTCGAGCGTCAGCCGATGATCTCTTGCACTCTGCGCGTGCAAGGAGACACACGCGAATACGGTCCAAAAGTAGCGCGCAACGTTCCGAAACATTTCCCCTCCCGAGCTTAAAACTTCCAGCGTAATGTGATTTGAGCCTGGCGCGGTAATTGCACGTCTGCAGCCCGCCTCCTGCCTCCTGCGGTTGTTTGGCCAATAGCGAGACTGCAAGCAGCGAAAACCGCAAGCAGAATGCGAGTTCCTGATGTATTCCCCACCATGTCGAAAGAGAATGGGGCCATAGCGCGGGTCTGTCAACTCACATTTTTTTGATAGGGTCGATACAGACATGTGCAGGAGCATCAAGCCGCTATTCAACTTCGACCCGCAGGTAACGGAGGACGACGTGCGCGCTGCTTCCCTTCAGTTCGTGCGCAAAATCAGCGGATTCGGCAAACCATCGAAGGCAAACGAAGGCGCTTTCTATGCTGCCGTCGATGAAATCACGGCTGCCTCGCTCCGTCTGCTCCAGTCATTGGCAACCAGCGCCCCACCGAAGAACCGGGCCGAACAAATTGTTAAGGCACGCGCGCGATCTTCCCGAAACATCAACATCCGATTGAACTAGAAACAAGGGATTTCACTCGTACTACTTATCACTCAGAAGTTGTTCAGCCACAGCCGGCTCTTCAAAGGTACGATTGAAGCTCGATGGGAATCAGCTTTTCAGCCGGAAGACAGGATTTCCCGGCCCTAGGCTGCGCAAAACGGTCCTGAAGCACTTCAGAGTGCCCGGCGACCAGATCGCAACCGCGGGACGCCAGTTTCCCATCAGCTCGCGCGTCGACATCGAATCGGCCATCGATGAGCTCCTGCAGTCGCGCACCGGGACGCGTCTCCTCGGACTGTTCTCTCCGAATCCTCATGAGCCGATATCACTCGCTCAGCTACTCTCCCGCACGCCGTTTGGAATTGAAGCCGGACCGTTACAGTACGATGAGATTGATATCGGCGACACACAACCGAGGCGCTGCCTGAAGAACGCGCTATGGCTCGCGTGGGAACAAGATCTGCCATTCGCCGTCACCCTGTCCACAGGCGGTCGCTTCGGATTCGAAACAGGTGTTCAGGTCGAAATCGCTGTCCCGATCGGGGAAGAAGGTTCAAAATTTTCGCAGGACCTGTTTCGCAATCTCGAAAGCATCTCCGGTAAAGGGGCAACATACCGCGGCCGCATCATCTCACTCGAAGCCCACATTCATCACATGGGCTTCGGCAGTATGGTCAAAGTGCATCGCCTTCCCAAGGTTCACCGCGAAGACGTAATCCTGCCACGCATAACGCTGGATCTCCTGGATCGCAATGTCACCGGCTTCAATGTCGCACGGCCGTATCTCAAGTCTCTCCACTTCCAGGCTCGCAAGGGACTACTCTTTTACGGTCCGCCCGGCACGGGAAAGACCCACACCATCCACTACCTTGCTTCTCAGCTTCCAGGCCACACCACCCTTCTGATAACTGCCGAACAGGTCGGCTTACTCGGCGAATATTTCCGCCTCGCCCGTTTTCTTCAGCCATCCGTAATGGTCATTGAGGACGTGGACCTCATCGCACGCGAAAGAACGCACATGCATACCGCGTGGGAAGAGGCTACCCTTAACAAGCTATTGAACGAGATGGACGGCCTGCAGGAGGATGCCGAGGTCTTATTCATTCTGACTACCAACCGTCCCGAACAAATAGAGCCGGCGCTAACCTCCCGTCCCGGTCGCATTGACCAGGCCATCGAATTTCCGCTGCCCGATGCAGAAAGCCGCGCCAAGCTGACGCGCCTCTACTCGCGCGGTCTCGAAATCTCGCAAGATTTGATCGACCAGATCGTCAGCCGCACGAAAGGCGTCAGCGCGGCATTTATCAAAGAGTTGATGCGCCGTTGCGCCCAGTTCCAGTTTGAGATTTCGCGCGATGACGCGCTCGCTCCAGCCGCTCTCGATGCCGCTCTTGAAGAATTGTTGATCACAGGAGGCGCTCTCAACCGCCGTCTCATTGGTGGCGCCGAATAGCGCATCAGATCCAATCACACCACCGGCGCTGATGCACCGAAAGTTCCTGAATGAGGGAGGCAACGGCAATTCAGCACGAGCCTTCCACGCTGAACTCCGTTTCGCAGATTAGAGGACCTCTGCCTTCGTGTAACGGGGGAGCGATGCAAACAGACCCGAAGCCGCAATCACCATCGCTAGTGAAACGAAGAGCACGAGACGGTACGAACCGGTGCGATCGAATGCCGCTCCCATAAGAACTGGCCCGGTCGCTCCGGCAATCGCGTACACGCACCAGGTATAACCGTACAGTTCACCGAATCGGGTCAAGCCGAAGTAGCGGGTCAGGAGGTAGGGCACAGCGTCGGATTCCGCACCCATCCCGATTCCAAATAAAATCGCACCCAAGAGCGCAAGCGACGGACGATAAGGAAGCAGAACGATTGCGAAACCACCCGCCGACAGGGCCAGCAGCATAGCGGTCACTCGGGTCGCGCGGAAACGATCAAGCAAATAACCCGTCGACAACTTGGCCGCGAGAGTTGCAAAGCCGGCCATCGAAAGAACCAGCCCGGCCTCAGCAGCACTCGCGCCTTCGTCACTTAATAACGCTGCCCAATGCGTGTTCAACCCGTTCGTTGCGAACGAGAACAGAAGTAGTGCGCCCGCAATCGCTAGAAAGGGCCGCGACCAGACTGCGCCCGCGCCCTCGCTCTTGGCGGTATTAGTGTTGGTCGATAACTCGTGCCGTGTCTCGCGCAAGAACATTACCGCAAGCGGTACCGCAATCGCCAGAATCGCGGCGCCCAGGACGGCGTAAGCGAGTCGCCATCCATAACTCCCGATCAGCCACTCGGCGATAGGAGGAAACACCATGGACCCCAACCCTGATCCCGCCATTACGGCAGCAAGCGCACGACCGCGCTGCTGATCGAACCACGAGCTCACCACGCGCGCATAACCCAACTGGGTCGTTCCGTTTCCAACTATGCCAAGCACTACGAACACCGCATAGAGATGCCATAAACGTCCGGTCAAGAGTGAGAGCGAAGCGAATGCGGCGCCATAAATCAGCGTGCAAGGAATAATCACCCATCTCGCAGGGAAGCGGTCGAGCAACCGTCCCAGAAAGGGCGAGCAAACGGCGACGGTCAGTGCCGCTAGCGTGAACGCAAATGACACCTGCGTGCGCGTCCAATGGAATGTAGCCGCCAGTGGCTTCAGAAAGACACCGAACGTGTAAACCACCACGGAAGCAAAACTCAGGAAGACGCCAGTACATGCGGTCGCGAGCACCATCGCGCGGCCGCTTCGGCTTTCCGCCGGAACTTCTGCCTGAGAAGGGCGCAAGGCGCCATCAAACAAAGGGGCGCCCGGTCCCGCGAGGTTCACGTCGCTGTTCATGGGAGCGCTCAGAAAACAAATTTCAAAGCGAGTTGCAGCAGCCGCGGCGGAGCGGCCTGAAGAATCTGACCGAATTCCGGCGACGCAACATCATTTTCAGGCAAAGCGAAATTCGGATGGTTCAGCGCATTGAACGCTTCAGCGCGAAACTGCACGCGCGCGGATTCGGAAACCGAAAAATTCTTGAACAACGATATATCCGCGCTCGCGAGTCCGGGCCCACGTACCGCATTTCGTCCTTCGTTCCCGAATTGGCCTGGATTAGCCGCGGGCGTGAGTTGTTGATACGCGTTGCGGCTGACCCATTTATTCGGAGTATGCGGCCCCAGATTGGGGTCCGACAGAACATTCGGCCGGCTGGAGTAAAAACCCGTGATTTCAGGCGCCGATCCCTGCATGGGAGCGTTGTCGCTGTCGTATACGGTGAAGGGAGTACCGGATGCCAGACTCACGATGGTGTTCAATTGCCATCCATTCACGAGCGCACCAGCGAATCGCTGTGTCGTGTCCCAACGGGGCAGCGCATACGTTCCACTGAAAACAAATCGGTGCTTGGCATCAAACAGCGAAGGACCATGCTCGGCCCGGAGATCGAGAGGATTCTGCGCTAAGTCGTTCTCTCCAGCAACCAGCGTCGGCGCGGATCCGGCAATGTTCAGGGACGAAACATAGTCGAGGCTCTTCGACCACCAATACGATGCCTGAAACCACAAGTTGTTGCTGAGTTGACGCGAAAGTGAGACTTGCAGAGCGTTGTAGGTGGACGCGTTGTCATCGGCGATCAAACCCACCGATGCAAAAGCGCAGGACCCGGACGCGTCACAACCTGCATACAAACGGCGTTGGTCCGCGTTGCCCGGCGTCGCTCCTGGTCCGTAAATAGCCGGATTGGCTTCGACGAAGCGCGGCAGATGCGTTCCCTTATTCCCGACATAGCGAATATCAAAGAGATAGGAGTTAGCAAAGACGTGCTCGATTGAGAAATTCCAGTTTTGCGAATAGGGAGGCAGCATTCCCGATTGAACTGTGAGTACCGTGGCTGGACGGACGAACTGCTGAAGAACGAAAGGCGGGGTTGCACCGTTATATGGGTTGGCAAAGTTCATGCCCGGCCCCGGCAGTTGATACGCCTCCGTCCACGGCAACGCGCTCACGGCCGCTTGCAACGGACCGCCGGCGCCGTTGGTGAAACCGTCATAGAAAATGCCATAGCCGGCCCGGATGGTTGTCTTCGCGTCTCCGACAGGGTCCCACGCGATCCCGATTCTCGGCATGAACTGGTGATAGTCGATAGGCGCAATGCCCGCGGGAACGCCTGGATCGCCCGGAAACAGGAGTCCTGCGGGCGCACTTGGGTAGATACTCGACTGCTTGCCCGGAGCCCACGCATTCAGCCGGTTGCGAATATCTGTATAGGGCGTATTTACTTCATAGCGCAGGCCATAGCTCAGAGTGAGCTTCGGAGTAACGCGCCATTCATCTTGCGCGTATCCCGCCACAATCCACTTGCGCAAACCGCGGCTGAAATCTCCGCCGCCTTGGAAAAACTGCACTGGTTGGCCGAGCAGAAAACTCGCGAAGGAATCACTTGCCGGAAACGGCGCAAACACGAAGAAGCCGTTGGTCGCAATCCCCAGCAACACGTTGATCTGCTGGCGATCGATATCACCGCCAAATTTGAAGTTATGTCTGCCGCGTGTCCAAGCGAGCGAGTAATAGCCCTGATAATCGGTCTGATAGGTGTTCTGCGGGCCCGTAATCGGATTGCCTACGTCCGTGTAGCCGCTCAGAATCAAATACGGAATGCCGAGCGCGGAAGATAGAGTGGGTTCGTAAGTGAAGCCCAGGCTGCTGGCCGGAGTATGGTTACTGGCCGCACCCCGCAGAAACACGTTGCGAAAAAATGCCGAGCGCGCAGTCTGCACTAATTGGGGCGAGTAAAGGTGAACGTAAGATATAGTTGCCGAATTCGTGGTGACATCATTTGTGACCGGAAACCCTGGCACGCCGGATCCATTGATAGGGAGGGGATCGAGTTGATGCAGTGAGGAAACCGCATAGCGTGCGAAGATCTGATCATTGGTCGTAAAGTAATGATCCAGGCGAACTCCGCCCTGATCGTAATTGTTCGTCAGAAGCTGCGTCGACGAAAACAGGGAAGGTCCGTTGTTTGGAAGAGGAATCAGCGATTCTGCTTTGAGCGAAATCGGGTTCAACAGATTCGGCGGTATCTGGCCGGAGACGCCGTTGTAACTGAAGGGTTGACCGGTGAGTTCATTGATAAGAGGCACCGGATTGCCGGCGCTGTCGGTTGCACCGGAGAAGTTGCCGGTGCGTTGGGCTGCCGTGGGAACAATAGCGGTTCGCGTTTCCCCTTGCCGATCCCGTTGACCTTCGTAGTAGAGAAAGAAGAAATCTTTATCCCGACGGATCGCGCCGCCGAGTGTTGCTCCGAACTGGTTCTGGTGTAAGGGTTCAGTGGAAGCGGCGAAAAAGTTTCGGGCATCGAACGCGTTATTTCGAAGGAAATCGTAAAGCGAACCATGAAAGGCGTTCGTCCCTGATCGCATAACGACGCTCGTCGTCGCGCCACTGGTCTCTCCGTATTCGGGAGGAGCGTTCGAAGTCAGAATGCGAAATTCAGTCACTGCGTCCGGTGGAACTCGGATAGCAAATCCCCCGTTAACGCTGTCCACGTTCGTCACTCCATCCAGCAGGTAGTTGTTGCTCTCCGGAGGTTCGCCATTAACGGCGTAAGCCTGGTTAGCGCGTGCGATGCCGCCCGCCTGCAGTAGACCGAACGTCAGGGGCGCTACACCCGGCTGCAGCAAACCCAGCTGAGTCAGATTTCTGCCATTCAAGGGGAGGTCAACACCCTCATGCGAGGAAACCACCGTGCCGAGCGTCGCACTGACGTCCACTGTCGCGCCTTCCGCGCTGATATCTACCGTGTCTTTTCTGCTGCCAATCGTTAGTGTGACGGGCAGATTCACCACACGGTCCACGTCGACCCGCATGTTCTTGGCATCATATGGCGCAAATCCGCTGGCCGTGATCAGAAGGCGATAGCTTCCAACCGGGAGATAGGAGAAGCGAAAGTTACCTGAACTCGACGTTTCCTGGTGTGCGGTGAAACCGGTTCCGAGGTTCGTAAGTGTAACGGAAGAGCGAGGAATGACCGCACCCGACTGGTCGGAAACCTGACCCTCCAATGTTCCTGTCGGGTCTTGCCCGGATCCGACGGACGCGGCAAAAGCAAGCAGGCACAAAGCGGGTAGAATGCTGCGAAAGAGCCCAGACATGAAGCGTTCTCAGAATTGTATATGAGAAGATCGCAGATCGGGTACGTCTTGGGATCGACGACAACGCGATATCCGATCGACCTGCACGCCTTCAGGACTCAAAAATTCAGCTTCGCTGCGAGCTGGATGATCCTCGGAGCACTGAAAGTCGTGATTTGACCGAAGGTACTGCTGTTGAGGGCGAGAGTCGTTGTTCCAGCGGGGAAGAGCATCCAGTTGCCATGATTGAGAATGTTGAATCCGTCGGCTCTTACTTCTAGGTTCCAGCGTTCTGTAAATTTGAAAATCCGGCTCAGAGACATATCGATATTCCAGGTCCCCGGCTGGTTCACGGAATCTCTCCCGACGTTCCCGAATGTTCCCGCAGGCTGAACGTGAAACGCCGCTGGATTAATCCACTCTTGGACTGTTCTCTGCGCCGGGTATGCACTTGGTAATACCTGGTTCGGACGATCATGCCCTCCAGCCGTTAATGAAACGTCGGTTCCATCGGTAACCGTAAATGGCGCGCCTGAGCTGGCTGTAATGATCGGCGCAATCTGCCAGTTGCTCGTCAAACCTCGCCAGAATCCGCTCCCAATCCCTCCGGTCAGAACAACCATCGAAGTATTGAATATGCTGCGGTGATCATATATGCAGCTGCCACGCTCAGCAGACCGGTTGTTCTGATCCTGATACGTCGTACCCGCTAATTCATTCTGAAAGTCGACGTCACTGATGCAGTGTGACCAGGTGTAGTTCGTCAGCACGGTGAAATGTTGAGCAAAACGATGCTGAATCGAAACGAGCAGGCCGTTGTAGTTAGAAACGCCTCCGTCGTCCGCTTGTACAATCGAGCTGTAATACTGCCCCTGCGCAGGGTTCTGGAAGTTCAGAACGCGCCGTTGATTCGTGTTAGCAGTGCTGGAAGCGCCCGGAATGTATATTGCCGGGTTGATGTCACGCGATCCCCAGATATGGCGCGTTCCGTTGCCCAAGTAGTTAAGCGTAAGCAGCCAGTTGGCACTTAGCTGCCGTTGGTAGCTGACATTCCATTGCATCATGTAAGTTGGCTGCAAATTGGGCGGAAGATTCACATACGTGCCGGCCAGCGGGAAGAAAGATGCCCCGGGAAACGGATTCCCGCCGGGTTGGCCCGCCCACGGATTCGAGAACTGCACGTTGTTCAGCGTTACCGACGAAGCGTAGGGTGGGTTCGTGGTTAGCCGTTCGGGGAAGAACAACTCCGTTACGTCATGCATCAATGCAAACGCGCTTCGAATGGTCTGCTTTCCGTCGCCGTTGATGTCCCAGACCACGCCGATCCGGGGCGAGCTTGACAGCCAGTGGCTCTTAGTCAGCGCAGCACCGTATGGGTTTTGCTTGTCGGCGACGAAGAACTCGCCCGCCGGAGCATTCGGATACACCGTGCTGTGGACATTATTCAGGAAGCCACCCAGTTGGAACTGTCCCCCGCGGTTCTGGGCATCGTAGGGAGGCAGGTTCGGTTCCCAACGAACTCCCAAGTTCAACGTGACTCGCTGACTCACACGGTACGTGTCCTGGGCATAAGCAGCAAATACCGTTTGCCGCAACGCGTTCGGATTGGGATTGCCCTGGTTGTAGGTGGACATGTATCCCAACATGAAATCGGCGAGTACATTCCCGCTGACGCTTCCGTCGAAATTGAATTGTCCGTTCGATTGTTGATTATTCACGATGTTGAGCTGCAGACGTCGTACATCGAAGCCGAATCCGAGTTGGTGTTTTCCTCGGATAATCGTGAAATCATCTGAGACCTGATAGTTATTGCCGTTGAAATGCCCCGGTGCACACGTTCCACATCCCACGCCGAAATACGTCGGGCTCGAAACGCTCACCTGGATGAAATTCGGAAGCAGCTGATGAATGTCGATGCCTAGGTTCGATGGACTGATCAGATTCGGTGCCGCCCCGCGATCGTTGCGCCTCCGATTGAACGTTGCATGAAAAGCGTTCAGCATCGTTGGGCCGAACGTATACGTATCCCCGAATGTCGCGGTCTGCGCGCGATTTTGATTCCCGGCAACGGTGGTCGTGAGAGCATCGGAGCCATCGAATGTCGTTTCCGCGGTGAAGTCGTAGATGTAGTAGCGGCCGTACATGCTGTGCTTCGAATTGAGAATGTAGTCCACGCGTCCGATCCACTGATCGTCCGGGTTGTTCGCAGGAATGCCATACTGAACGCGGCCGCACGGATCCGTTGTAGCCGGTAGGTACTTGGTTGCGAGAATGACGGAAGCCGGGTCAAACCTGTTCACCGGGATGATATTGCCTGGGAACGGATTGCCGTTCCGGTCCTTCAAAGTCTGCTTTGACCCGGAAGACAGACAGCCGCCCTGCGACGCCGGGGTCGTAAGCAAGCCGAAGTTACCGGTGGTCAAAACAGTTTGATTCGGGATGAAGCTGATTTGGCTGGGTGGAGTGCTCCTTACCCGTGTACCTTGGTATCCGCCGAAGAAGAACAGTTTGTCACGAATGATCCGGCCGCCGAAAACACCGCCGAACTGGCTGCGTTTTAGCGTGTCCCGTGCAAGCGTTCCCTCCTGGCGTGCGTTGAAATCACCATTTCGCAGGAATTCGAAAACCGTTCCGTGGAAATCATTCGAACCGGACCGGGTCACCGCATTCACCACTGCACCGGGGTGCAAGCCGTATTGCGCCGGCAGCGCATTTGTCTGCACGCTAAATTCCTGCAGCGCGTCCGGAAACGGAAGCGGCAGGTTCACGTTGCTGAACGCATCGTTGTTATCGCCTCCGTCCAGCAGATAATTGTTACCGTTTGCCTGCCCGCCTGCCACAGAAAATGTTCCTGACCCATTCGACCCTTGAATATTCTTGCTGCCAGTCAAATCGCCGCCCGGCGTGGTCGTTCCAGCCCCGGTCAGCGTAATGAGTTGCGTCGGGTTTCTGCCGTTCAGCGGCAGATCGACGATCCGTTTTTGATCGATGACTTGTGAGATCGCATTGTCTTTGGTCTCGACCATGTTGGCGCTCGCTGTCACCTCGACGCTTTCGGAAACCGCGCCGATCTGTAGCACCACATTGACCTGCACGTTATTTCCAACTTGCAGAACGATTCCCTGCTGTACGTAAGTTTTGAAGCCGCTCGCTGTCACTTCGAGTTGATAATTGCCGACCGGCAGGTTGGGCAGTTGATAGCGTCCCTCGCCGTCCGCCACTGTCGTGTGAACCTGCTGCTTGTCCGTTTCCGTTATCTTGACCTGCGCGCCGGCAACTGCCGAGCCGCTTGGATCAGTCACATGGCCGTCCACTTCGGCGATGGCTACTGCCTGCGCACTGGTTTTCCCGACCGAAAACAGCGAAAGCACAAGAACCGCCACACACGTACCCCAATCTCTGCATATGCAGGTACATCCTGAAAACAACATGGTCGTAGCCTCCCGTCGGCCAATCGGATTTTTTGGGAACGCGGACCCCGTCTCCGCCCTGGTCGGGAGTTTATATCGAATAGCCATGCAAGTAAATACCAGGGGGACCATTTTGATCCGCTGAACATGTAAATCTGTCGTAAATGGAAAGGCGGTATGGAACTGCCGATAACTTCAGCGTGCTATTCGTGAGGTAAAGATTACACCGGCGTCCTGTCGCACATCCAACCGGTTGAGGTCGCTTCGTGAGCAGCCCGATTTGAAGGTCCCCCTCCACTTTGCTAAACTCGTATTTTGCCGGTTCCGGAGGAGCTTGGCGGAAGTGTGTTCTTATGGCAAAGGTTTGTGAAATCTGTGGTCGCGGGCCACAATTCGGGCATCGCATCAGCCATGCCCACAACGTTACGAAACGTCGTTGGAATCTGAATCTGCAGACTGTCCACGCCGTCATTAAAGGTGCGGGTAAGCGCGTTCGCGTATGCACTTCGTGCATTCGCAACGGCAAGGTGCAGAAAGCGCCCCTCGCCTGATCCGGCTTCTTAAAATTCTTATCGACTCGCACTGCCCGTCCCGGCGCAGGCGCGTCTAAACCCAACAACGGGAGAGATCTCCCGTTTACCTCAGTTATGTCGCGAGCGGGCGAAATCACGCAGCGTCTCACCAAAGTAGGCCTAGCCTTCGTGGCCTCGCTCGTTCTGTATTTTCTATTCTCGTCGCTGAGCTGGGGCGTTCTCACCTTCCTCGATGCGCTCGTCTGTTTAGGGCTCGGTTTCGTCCTGATCGTTCGAGGGATCCGTTGGCTTATCCGAAACGGGCTCTGGAGCCTCCGGAATCGCCTGCTGGTCGTTTACGCTCTGATTGGCGTCCTCCCCGTTCTTCTGCTTTTCGTGCTTGTCGGGCTCGGAGCATGGGCTCTCATGAACGAACTCGCGATCTACCTGGCTAGTTCAGCCCTCGATCGCCGGCTCGACTCCGTGGATGGCGCCATCCAATCCCTGGCGCGCATTCCGCCCGAACACCGTCGCGAGGCCGCAGCCGAAATCGCCGGCGCCTTCAATCATGTCCTACCCGGAATCACCTTCTATGTCCATGACGGGACGGGCACTTACAGCTATCCCTCAACCGCCGCTCCTCTCACAGTTCCGGAAGCCTGGCACAATGCGGACGGGCTGCTTGTGTATCATCACCATTTCTACGGTTGGTGCCATCGCCTCGACGGTGCGACCGAGATGACGGCTCTCGCTCCCCTTACTAACGACACGGTCGAAAACCTCGTCCCTAATCTTGGAGACATCTCACTCCTCGAGACCGAAAAAGAGATCGTCGACAAGGGAGAATCAGCGAGCGCGGGTTCCGTGAAGATCAACGTCAAGGCGAACGGGACCGCTAACCCTAATCTCACGTTTGACTTCGCGGACTCCAAGCCGGCGGGAGCACGATTAAGCCGCATTCCGCCCCCGGTCAGCCGGCTGGACTTACCCGTTCTGTGGCCTTCAACGCGCATGCATTATCATCTCGACAAACCGGGGAAGCAGTTTCCCGGTGTGCTCTGGGTACATTCGCGGCCCTCCGCGGTTCTACGCAGCTTTTTTAACAACACGGAGATGCTTCGAGGTGTTTTGTTTACGGCTGTCGTGGTTGTCGCCATTCTGTTCCTGGTCGTGGAACTGGTAGCGATCGCCATCGGCGTCTCGCTTTCGCGACGCATCCTGCGCGCCATCTCACAGCTGTACGAGGGAACACGCCGCGTCATGCGCGGAGATTTTAGCCATCGCATTCCCGTCCGGGCTCATGACCAGCTTGGCGAGTTGGCGGGCGCCTTTAATCAAATGACCGGCAATCTCGAACGACTCCTGTCAGTCGAGAAAGAGAAAGAGCGCCTTCAGACGGAGCTCGAGATTGCTCGCGAGGTGCAAAGCCAACTTTACCCTAAAGACTCGCCGCCAACCTGCGGCCTTCAACTAACAGTCCGTTGCGATCCTGCGCGCATGGTCTCGGGCGACTATTACGACTATCAACAAATCGGAATCGATCGATTGGCTTTCGCCATTGGAGACGTTGCCGGTAAGGGCATTTCCGCCGCGCTCCTTATGGCGACACTGCAGGCAGCCCTCCGTGCGCAGATCACGAATTACCAGCCGCTTCGCCAAAACGAATGCACCATCATCCCGGAAGTGGATGTCGCAAAGCTGGTCGAAAAACTGAACAAACAGCTGTACGAACATACTTCTCCCGAGAAATACGCCACCTTCTTTTTCGCGCTCTTCGACCAGGCGACACGAACGTTGACTTATACCAACGCCGGCCACCTATCGCCTCTGCTGTTTCGCAATGGTGATGTCAGACGCCTCGATTCGAACGGCCTGGTCGTCGGCGCGTTCCCATTTGCGAAGTACGACGAAAGCTGCATCGTTCTCGATCCCGGCGACCTGCTGGTGTGCTACACCGACGGCATTACCGAACCCGAAAACGCCTATGGTGAGGAGTTTGGCGAAGAAAGGCTGATCGACATAGTGCAGCGCAATAAGCACCAGGATGATCACGAAATCGTCCGCTCAGTGCTCGATGCCGTCCGAAGCTGGACCGGCAAGCCCGAGCTGCATGACGACATGACCCTGCTTCTCGCACGCGAGGTTCAACCTGCTTGAAGATTCTCACGGCCGCCGAAATGCGGGAAGTCGACCGCCTGACTATAGAGCGCGGCATCCCGGGCTTGATCCTCATGGAAAACGCCGGAAGCCGCGTCGTCGACTTCCTGCTTTCGACGTTCGAGCCCCTTGGTGATCGGCTCGTCCTGGTGGTCTGCGGAAAGGGCAACAACGGCGGCGATGGATTTGTCGTAGCGCGCCAGTTGTTTGGTCGAAAGCTATGCCGTGAGTTGACTGTCCTGGAGCTCTTCGATCCCAATGAACTGACCGGAGACGCGTCTGCGAATCGCAAGATGCTCGACGTATGCGGCTGCCCCGTAATCCGTGAATTGCCGGAGCACTTCGAGCCGCCAGACATCGTCGTTGATGCGATCCTGGGAACCGGTCTTACCGGGCCGGCGAAAGGCGCTTCGCTCGATGCGATTCGCCTCGTGAATAGCCATTTCCGCAGTGCGGCGAAAGTAGCCGTCGATATTCCGTCGGGACTTCCTTCCGACGAGACGATAGCGGCCGGAGAATTCGTCAAAACGGATTTCACAGTCACCTTCACCGCTGCGAAGCGGAGCCAATGCCTGTCGCCGATCTACGAGCATGTGGGCAAACTTTTTATCGTTCCGATCGGCAGCCCGCCCGAAATCTGCGATTCGAACCCAAATCTCCAGCTCAATCTGACAACCGAGGATGATCTTCGCCCTCTCTTTGCCAGAAGAGTCCTAAATTCGAACAAGGGCATGTACGGCCATGTCTTTGTGGCTGGGGGTTCGTTCGGCAAGAGCGGCGCTCCGGCGATGGCCGGATTGGGTTCGTATCGCAGCGGAGCCGGCCTGGTCACCGTGGGTATTCCTAAAAGCGCTCTTTCGACCGTCATGGCCGTCCGCCCCGAACTCATGACCGAACCGCTGGAGGAAACCGCAACAGGCCGGGTTCGTTTCGCAGAATCAGGCAAGGTCCTGGACATTCTTAAGAAAATGACCGTTCTCGCGATCGGCCCCGGGCTCGGAACGGAGGATGAAACAGTTCGTTTCGTACGCAAGCTATACGAAGAAGCCGAAGTACCCGCCGTGGTCGATGCCGACGCCCTGAACGCTTTGGCGGAAACGGGTCTGCCGAAAACCGAAAAGATCCGTATTCTCACGCCGCATCCGGGCGAGATGAGCCGGCTCATCCGCACATCGACAAAAGAAGTACAGGCTGATCGTGTGGGTGTCGCCCGGCAACTCTCGGGTGAAAGCGGCGCCACCATCGTGTTAAAAGGTGATCGTACGGTGATTGCGTTTCCGGATGGGGAGACCTGGGTGAACCCGACGGGATCGCCTTCTATGGCAACCGGCGGCACGGGCGACGTTCTCACCGGGATGATCGCCGGGATCATCGCCCAGCATCCGAAGGAGTGGCGGCGAGCGATCATCGCCGCTGTCTGGCTGCACGGTCGCTGCGGCGAACTTGGAGCCGAAGATCTCGGCGAAGAAGCCATGCTCGCGACCGATCTCCTCGATCATCTGCCTGAGGCTATGGATGAAGTCCGTCCTGCGGTTTGAAACGCAGTCTGACGAAGAAACACGGGCGCTCGGCAGACATCTGGCCACTCTTCTGCCGCAGCGCGGGGTCGTTCTCCTGATCGGAGATCTCGGGGCGGGCAAAACAACTCTCACCAAGGGCATCGTCGAAGGCCGAGGCGCTGCTTCGCCCGACGACGTGTCGAGCCCGACGTTCACACTGATTCACGAGTACGGCGAACCCGCGACCGTCTACCACGTCGATCTTTACCGGCTTGATGAAAAGAAACAAGCTGCACGGCTCGGGCTCGAAGAGTTATTCGAGCGCCCGGCGTTGGTGTTGATCGAATGGGGTGAGCGGTTTCCGGATCTCTTTCCGGCGAACCGGTCAGAGATTCGTATCCGGCATCTTAGCGGGGACGGCCGCGCGTTCGAAGTCTGCCTTTGAAGAGCAGCAGGCCCGATAACCCGACGAGAACCAACGCAAAATTCAGCGGCTCAGGAATCGCAGCGATGTCGCGCCCTACGAGTTGCGCGATGAGAGAATGCCCGGCCGTCGTCGGATGCAGATCGTCCCAGAACAGATAAGTGTCCGGATTCACGCTCGAGAGGCCCCGAGCGGAATCGGTGATGTTGTCAAAACCGTAAAACGACGGATTGGCTGCGATTTGAGCGAAGAGATTGTTCACGTCGACCGGGATAACATCGACCCCGGCGGCTTGCAAAGTTTGCACGTCCACCGACCATTCGGCGTTGAACTGGCTTGCTGCCGCATTCAGAGCAGCGACGGCGTTGTTTGTTTTCGCCCTCGGCGTTGCTCCCAGGGGCGGCAGATTGAACCATACGAAATACTTTCCGCCTTCGCCGGCGAGGGTCTGGATGTGGTGAAACAGATTGTCCGCAGCGGTCTTGCCGCTATTGCTTCCGCCGACCAGATCGTCCGCTCCAGCCCAGAAGAAGTACAGGGAGCTGGGCGAAGCCGTGAAACCGTGAGCGACGTTGTAGTAGTTGACCTGGTCACCGACGTCGTACAGGCCGTTTGAACCGGTAGTTGCCAAGCCGACCGCGTAATTCGTTCCGCCCGACAAAAAAGGAGCCGGGTCAGCTATCCCGGAAGCGGCCGAAAGCTGATCAATCCATAATCCCTGAGGACCACCGGGCGGCACTGCCGGTGTTGTATTTGTGCCGTTCGTAAAGCGTCCCGGCGCATAGTTTGAGCCGGGAAGCAATCCACTACTAGAAATACTGACGTTTCCGGTATCGGAAAGACTGTCGCCAAAAACCACAAACTGATTGAACTGGTCGATCGAGACCGCGAAGAGCATTTGAGCCGGCGCGATCAAAGCGAAACTCAAAACCACCGCAGCGGGTAAGCGCATAAATCCACTAATACTAAATCGCGCTCGAGAACGGCAGTACTACCGGTTCAGAGTCACGTCAACGATGATTGCGACTCAACATTCTGTTCAGGGTTTTCGTGCAGTACCTTGGACTATGCTCAGACGTTCTTTCCTGTACTTCCCGGCTTTGCCCGCGCTGCTTCGCGCTCAAGATTCGCGTCGCACACTTACACCGCTGCAGGCGCTGCAAAGTAACATCGAGCGGATCACACGGTCAGTCAACGCGAAATGGGGCATTTACATCAAGTGCCTGGAGACGCAAGAACAAATTGCGATCGATGCCGACCAGCAAATGGACACGATGAGCGTGATCAAGATCCCGCTGATGGTGGAAGCTTTCCGTCAGATCGAAGCTGGAAACTTCAAGCTTTCGGATCGCATCACGTTGCGGAACGAAGACAAGCGTCCGGGCACAGGAGTCATCCGCTCGCTGGACGAAGGAGTGCAGTTGACCGTCAACGACCTACTCACCTTGATGATTATCGTGAGTGACAATACGGCGACTGATTTGGTTTACCGGCAGGTGGGCGGCATCGAGCCTGTAAATGCGTTGATGAAAGACTACGGCCTGAATCAAACACGCGCAACAGGCGAAGCCAAGATATGGTTCGATGCGCTACACGCCGCTCCGAGCGCGGCGGAGTTTCATCGTGAAGGCCGGCATCCGTTCGGCTTGTCGTCGCCGCGCGACATCGGTAAGCTGCTGGAGCGGATCAAAACGGGACAAGCAGTGAATCAACGGGCGAGCGATCAAATGCTCGCAATGATGCGCGGCCAAGTGTACCGCACACGGCTCCCGAAATATGTAACGAATTTCAACATCCCGCATAAGACGGGCGACTTTCTGCCCTATATCGGAAACGATGTAGGCATCTTCGAGAGCGAGCGACACAATATCGTGGTCAGCGTATTCACGGCGAACCATTTCGGTGAAGGCGCAGAGTTAGAGGATGCGATCGGCCGCATCGGCAGGCAGGTTGCCGAATACTACACCTATCGAGGTTGAAAAAAGGGGAGATCTCGTCATGTCAGGTAAGGAGCCGAGATCTCCATGGAGATGCTAATGGGAAGAGTTCGAGCGCCGTCTAAGAAGCCCCAGACCGGCCAACAGAAAGGATCCGCCAACTAATCCGACGCTGGCAGGCTCCGGATTTGGAAGTAGATTACCGCGAATCTCGCCGTTGGGATCGCCGACGGTTTGAACGTTGACATACGTTTTATCGGTTGCAATCGCGTTGATTGCATCGGTAAACGAATTGATTCCGTCTGTCGTGTCGGTCTCGAGATTTAGTCTGGTCAACGTGCCGGAGAAAGCTCCCGCAGTTAAGGATTGATTAGGCGGCATTCCGAGGTTGAATAGCGTAAACAAAACCGCGCCCGTCTGACCGGGAGTTCCGTAGTGAAGCTGCGCTATTGTTGCACTCGACGACAGCCCTGAAAATACGAGGTTATAGTTCAACTGCTGAAGGCTTGAATTGTATTGCAAAGTAAGAGTGCCTGTCCCGGAAGATCCGGTGCCAGCAAGTTCAGTCGCACCTGACAGCGTGGTCGTTGTAATGAAGTCCGCGCGAGCAGGTAGAGCCTGTCCCAAGAGTCCCATTATCAGGATGGCAGGCCCGAGGATGTTCTTCACATCATCTCCTTTCAGCTGATTTGCGCCGTAGAGACGCTCACAACAAAGAGCAGCATTAAACAGACGACGTTACCTCGCCAATTCTACAGTAAAGTTTTCCCGTTCGTGCACCGGTCCTACTATCTATGTAAGCCGCCGTACCCAGCTGGCGGCATTTGAAAACGCTGCCACCTACCGCAACAACGAAACATCACAGTACTGACCAGTACGGTATCGCTGACATGACTAATTTTAAAAGATCGACGATCTTTGCGGCGGCGGTGGGCTTCGTCACTCTCATGACGGGGCACAACGCAGAAGCGGCGACGATCAAAACTGAGACGCTGGCAGCATGGGACCAACGTATCGCCGAGTCGGAGACGAAGGTCATCGCTGAGCGAGCCGATCCCGAGAGATTTGTTTCGGCGGCCCACGGGAAAGCGGCGAAAGCGCAGTTACTGAACGCCGCAGAAGGTCCTGCGATCTGGGGAGGAATGTCGGCGGTGCCTTCCGGGCTGATTCATCACTGGACAGGGGTCGTGTTCGTGCGCGACGCGCACGCCCGCGATCTCGTGCGCGTTCTTCAGGATTACGACGCCTACTCCGATATCTTCAAACCGGCGGTGGTGGAATCAAACCTTGTTGGTCAAACGAGCAGCTCGTTCCGATACCGTCTGAAGTTCGTCGAGAAAGGTTTCCATGTCAAAGCGGGACTCGCCGGTGACTTTCGAACAGATTATTTTCGCCTTGACGATGAGACGGGCTACACCATCACGCAGGCCGAGAGGTTAGTGGAACTGCAGAACCCGGCAACCGCAAATGAGAAGGAATTACTGTTCGACGCCTCGCACGGCTATGTCGAAAGAATGTTTACGATTGTGCGTTATCACGAGACGGCGGGCGGGTTATCCGTGGAATTAGAATCGATAGTGTTGAGCCGTAATATACCGGCTGCTGTCCGGTGGATGGTCGCGCCCCTGGTAGAACGCTTTTCACGTCAGACACTCTCGAGCACGATCAAGAGTCTGAGCGAAGCGGTGGAACACTCGCGCGCGCTTGAATCGGCAGCCTCGACTCGATAAGATGCCTTCGTTCCAGTGAGAGGAGAAAAGCTCACTGAACGCAAAGGCA
>JAFAUR010000036.1 GCA_019243205.1 Acidobacteriaceae bacterium
CTACGGAAGGGGAGAGAATGTCCGCGATTGGCTGCATGTCACCGATCATGCATTCGCATTGCGCGCGGTGCTGGAGCGGGGAAGGCCGGGCCAGACCTACTGCATCGGCGGGCGAAGCGAGAGGCGCAACATCGAGATCGTCGAGACCATTTGCGATATGCTCGATGCGAAAATCGGCCGTCTCGCATCTGGCCCGCGGCGCCGGCTCATCACTTTCGTCACCGATCGTCCGGGGCACGATCTGCGCTATGCGATCGACTCGAGCCGGGCCGAAAAGGAAATCGGCTGGCGGCCCACCTTGTCGATCGAAGATGGATTACGAGCGACGGTCGACTGGTATCTCGCAAACGAGGCTTGGTGGTCGCCCCTCGTGGCGCGACAAAATTCCCTCGACCGACGCGGTCTAAAGGTGCGGCATGGCTGATCCAGAACGGTAATGATTACGTCGCCGCAACCGGACGCTTCCTCGAAATCCGGCAAACTCGACATCGTTATCGTCAATTGGAACTCGGGAGAACGGCTGCGTCATTGTCTCGATGCGCTTCTTGCTTCTCCTGAGGATGTCGCGTGCATCGGCAAACTGATCATCGTGGACAATGCCTCGACGGACGGGTCAGCCGAACTTCACGATTTCGTCGACGCTCTGCCGCTGCACATCGTCTCTAATCAAACGAACCGAGGCTTTGCAGCCGCCTGCAATCAAGGCGCAGCCATGGGCACAGCGGGCGCGCTCCTTTTCATGAATCCCGACGTCCGCATTTGCCCCGGAGCGGTGACGAAGAGTGTCGATTTTGTCTTCGCCGAGCCACGAGCTCGGGTAGGGGCCGTCGGAGTGAAGTTGATCGGCGATGGTGGGCTGACGCAACGCAGCTGCGCCCGTTTTCCGACCTCGTGGCGGCTCGTCGCGCAATCGCTCTTCCTCGATCGATTGGCGCCCGCATTGGTCCAGCCGCATTTCATGCTGGAGTGGGACCACGAAACCACGCGCGAAGTCGATCAGGTGATGGGCGCCTTTCTCATGATGCCCCGCTCAGTCTTCGAAAAAATTGGGGGGTTCGACGAGCGCTTTTTCGTGTATTTCGAGGACGTCGACTTATGCCTGCGCCTGAGACAGGCGGGTTGGTCCGTGATGCACATGGCCGAGGCCAAGGCCATCCATGAGGGCCAAGGGACGACGCGCGCGATCCGCGACATTCGGCTTTTCTACAGCTGGCGCGCTCGGCTCCTCTACGCGGCGAAGCATTTTTCCCGCGGCGGCCTTTTGGCCTGTCTTCTCGCGACCCTGCTCATCGAGCCTCCGCTCAGGGTTGTTGCCGCGCTGGCGCAGGGCTCCGGGAAGGAAGCGCGGTGCGTAACGAGCGCCTATCGTTTACTGCTCGCAGCTTTGCCGCGGCTCTCTCTTTTCAGGCACGCGTAAAGTGGCACATACGCGCCCGAGCATCTCTTGCGCGCGCTACCTCGGCAGTGTATCGAGCGCTTCCCACGCGCCGGGGTTGGGTCGTGCGAGGCCAAGATGCGCGGACATGATTGTGGTTGATCAATTCATATGAGCTCCGCGACGACATCGTTCAGAGAGGTCGGTCAAACACGCACGGCAATCGGATACGGCGTGCTCGGCTGGCAAGACCTGATCGATGGCGCACGCCAATGGCGCCTATGCCATCTGCTCGCGACTGCGGACATGCGTCGCCGCTTCGCGCGCTCGAAGCTGGGGCAGATATGGATCATGCTGTCGAGCGCCATCTACATCTCGGCGATTGGGGTCGTTTGGTCGCAGTTGTGGCATCAGCCCCCGCGAGAGATCCTGCCTTATGTCGCAGTCGGCATGATGGCTTGGCAACTCATTTCCAGCATTATCAATGAGTCGACCACTGCTCTACAGACAAGCAGCAATTACTTTCTTAATCAATATACATCAACATCCGCAATAGTTTACGCGGTAATTTATCGAAATACATTCATATTCGTATTGAACATGGTTTTTCCGTTGCTTATCTGCATTGCCCTCGGCGTTCAGTTCACCGCATACGCTCTTCTCAGTATATTAGGAGCGGTTCTTCTTATCATCACCTGCATCTGGATGGCCTTCGTCGTCGCTATTTTGTGCGCCCGCTTCCGCGACATCGTGCAGATCGTCTCCAGTGTCATTCAAATCGTGTTTTTCTTGACTCCGATCTTATGGAAACCGGAACTCCTGCCGCCCGAGAGCCGCGTCATCGTCGATTGGAATCCTTTTGCCGTGCTCATTTCGATCGTCCGCGATCCTCTGCTCGGCCGTCCCGTTCCGCTGAAGTTTTGGCTGGCATCTTGCCTCTTGGCGTTCGGTGGCCTTCTCGTCACGCTGCCGTTCTTCGGCCGGTATCGCCGCCGCGTCGTCTATTGGTTGTGAGGCATCGCACTTGGCTCACATCAAGCTTTCCGACGTCGGCGTCGAGTTTCCAATCCACAATGCCCACTCCCGCTCTCTTCAGCTGCAAGTATTCGGTAAGCTTGGCGGCAAGCTTGCCCAGCACAAGCAAGCGATCTTCGTGCAGGCCTTGCAAGGAGTGAATCTGTCCTTCGAGGATGGCGATCGCGTCGGGGTTATCGGTCACAATGGAGCCGGCAAGACGACGCTTCTGCGCGTCCTTGCGGGCGTCTATGAACCGACCTACGGCACGATGTCCATCGAGGGGCGGCTCTCCTCCTTCACCGATATCACTCTCGGGATGGATCCTGAGGCAACCGGTCTCGAGAACATTATTTTTCGTTGCGTTTTCATGGGTTTGTCGTTCGCGGAGGCACGACGGCTCTCGCCCTCCATCCAGGAATTCTCGGAACTCGGGGAGTTTCTCAGGCTACCAGTCCGAACCTATTCGAGTGGCATGTTCCTGCGACTCGCCTTCGCGATCTCGACCTCGATAGAACCCGATATCATCATCATGGACGAGATGATCTCAGGCGGTGACGCTCGCTTCATGGAGAGGGCGAAGGCGCGTCTCACCAGCCTGCTCGAGCGTACGAAAATCCTGATCCTTGCATCGCATAGCGCAGAGATCATGCAGAGCCTGTGCAACAAGGTTATCTGGCTCGACCATGGCGAGGTTCGAAAGATAGGCTCATTCGAGGAAGTTCATCCGGCTTACCTTGATGCATATGCCGGATAGCGAGAACGTCTCGTCGCGGTTCAGCGCGCATGGCGAGGCGGCTAGCGAAGGTTGCAAGCCGCAGCGTTTCCTTTATACGGCATGAACCTGGCCTGTGCCGCCAGTGCGATGAAAACGGATTTTGGCTACCAACCTGCGATTGCTGAGCTCATTGGTGGTTCGGCGCGATGAGATCTCGTTGCGGAGCAGCACCTTAGAATATCTGTTGCAAAGCTGTATTAGCGCGGGGCCTGTTATCGACCTGCCCTGGATTACGACAGTAACCTCCAAACAAGCTAGCGACCGTCGTCAATGATTTCTATTGTTCTCTACGGACGCAACGACAGTTATGGCTACAATTTGCATAAGCGAGCTGCGCTCAGCTTCAATTGCATGGCCGAAGTACTTGGCGAAGATGGCGACGAAATCCTCTTCGTCGACTACAACACTCCCGATGATTTTCCCACCTTTCCGGAAGCCATCCAGGATACGCTGAGTGACAAGGCGCGCAAGAAACTGCGCATCTTCAGAGTGAGGCCGCATATCCATCGACGGTTTAGCGACAAGACGAGGCTCGTCGCGCTCGAGCCGATCGCCCGTAACGTGGCGGTTCGTCGCTCGAACCCGGCCAATCGCTGGATTTTGTCCACCAACACCGACATGATTTTCGTGCCGCAACGAGCGCAGTCGCTCAACGAGTTCACGCGTGACTTGCCGGCGGGATTCTACCACGCGCCGCGCATCGAGATTCCGGAGACTTTGTGGGAAAGCCTCGACCGCAACAAGGCGCGTGAAGCGATCGAGACGGTCCGCGAATGGGGCTCGACGCTGCACGTCGATGAAATCGTCTTCGGATCACCCCTCATTCTTTATGACGGCCCTGGCGATTTTCAATTGATGGAGCGCTCCGATCTATTCGAGATCCAGGGTTTCGACGAGGAGATGCTGCTTGGTTGGCACGTTGATTCCAACATCGCCAAGCGCCTGACGATGCTGCGGGGGAAGGTCGGCGATTTGGGGAAGGAAGTGTACGGGTATCATTGTGATCACGCGCGGCAGGTGACCCTGATGCATAGTCATTCTCGGACGGAGAATGACTGGAGACGTTTCATCGAGAATGTTCCGAAGCCTTGGATTCCCGAGCAGGCGGATAGCTGGGGTTGCGCCAATGACGAGATCGAGGAAATTCGCCTCACGGGACAAAGCGCGTCGGCTTATGTGAAGGCACTCAAAAGGCAGATTGGCGAGAGGCAGCACGTGCCTCCCACGGTCGCCTATGTGGGCGAGAACTACAACAAAACCGACTATGACCCGCGCCATATCCTTCCTTATCTCGCCGACATGTTCGTCTGTTGCGAGCGGAAGACGAGCGTCGCCTGGTTTGGTGCCAAACGGGATCTGATGACGCATTTTGCGGGATGGTGGAAGGAGCTTGGCTTCACGGGCGACATTCTGGTCGACCAAAGCCTGATCGAAGGCGCGGGCCTGGCGACCGTATCCGGAGCGGTCGAGACCACCTTCGACACGATGCTCGAGAAAGCTGACGCTTTCATTTTCGATTTTGGGCGCATCGAGCAAGACGACAATAGCTTCGCGGGTGTCCCGAGGCCGGCCGCTCACGCCATGAATCGAGCATTGCTGGCCATCGTGGCGTCCGAGCACAAACGGATGACCGATGGCCGGCCGCTTCGTCGAGTCATCGCGGTCAACGCCATCAACAACGTCTTCGAATCGGCGATCATGTCGCATATCGGCGCGGCCCACACGCCCTATTCGGCTCGTATGCGTAATGGCTTCGTCTTGCCGCCCATGAAGGGGCAGGTGGATTGGACCTCGAGATTGCAGGTGGGGAACGCCGGTATCCAGGATGGGCGGTTGATCAGATCGCGCAAGGAAGTGTTGGGCCCTGTCATTCAGGGCCCTCACCGTCACCTACATGCCGGCACCTACCGTTTCAAGCTAGGATTGTCGGGGAATGACATCTCCATTCACAATCGCGACCAGACGGTCGCGGTGCTCGAAATCGCGTCGAGTCGTGAATATCTGGGGCATCGGTTGATCATGCGCTCGGACATTGTTGCAGGCCAGGTCGCGCTCGACGTCGACATAACGCAGGATCATGCGCTCACTCCGGGCTTCTCAATCGAGACGCGGCTTCGCACTGTCGCGCCGGTTGAACTCACTCTCTCCACACTCAGTTGCGAGCGCATCGCGGACGTAAAACCAGCATCCTCGCCAGAAAGTCGGGCGCTCTCGGTGAAAGAATGGTTGCCGCTTCTATCGACAGCCCCGCAGGCGAGACGAGAAAACGGCCACATCTTCCATGGTTCGGCGAAGCCCGGGCTCGTCTTCTACGGCCCCTATTGGCGGCTGCCCGCGGGCCGCTACGAAGCTGTATTCAAGCTTGCGGCCGAACCGGTTTATTGGAAGGCAAAAGCCTTGATCCGCGGCTACGCGAGGGCCTTGCGCCCGGCATTAGGCTTTCTGCGACGCCGCATTCGCGGATTGCCGGTCGGGCCTCACGCAGGACGCTACCCCTTTTGCACGTTCCAAGCCGTATACCGGGACACCGAGATCGGCCTGAAGAAGGTGTTTGTCGGCAGTTGGCGACCGAGTCGACGGGTGACGGTTCCTTTTGAAGTGACATCATCACATTTGGAAAATCCGGATTTCGCTCTCGAGTTTCGGCTTCTTGCCCATGGTCAATTGCCCTTCGGCTTCAAAAGCCTGACTGTTCGGCGTATTGGAGAGTGAAGGGCGCGCAAGCGCTTCAGCGACCAATCACGATTTTCATTGAACAGGGACATTCGGTTGCGACCCCTTCCGGGTGCCGCTAAGAACCGACGCTGTCGTTCCTTGGATTTCCCGAATTTGCGAGGCGTAGTGTCCCCTCATCAACAAGACGGGTCGGCCCGGGTGCTAAGTCGCAGTGTGAGTGCCATCTCTCCCTGGGTGCGGCTCGAGACCGTCGAGGCCATGATGCCCGGTAGCTCCGAGGCAGAGATCTATCATGGGCTTGCGCAACCCGATTACGTCAATGTGATGTGCCTGCACGCCAGCGGCGATCTCGTGCTCGTGCGGCAATACCGGCCCATCATCGACCGCTGGACCATCGAATTTCCGGGCGGTCTGCGCGATGGCGACGAAACTCCAGACGTTGCGGGCCGGCGGGAAGTTGAGGAAGAGACGGGATTGTCGGTCAAGGAACTTGTCTTGCTGCAAGAGGCCTATGCCGATGTGGGGCGACTGAACAACAAGCTTTTCGGCTTCTTCGCCCTTGTCGAAGGCGTGCCGCGCTCGACTGAGGTCGGAGTGGAAGCCGTGCTGGTCTCGAGCTCACTCATCCGCGCCATGGCGGCCGACGGGAAGATTGCGATCGCGGCCAATGTCGGGCTTCTTTATCTCGCCGGTTACGATCCACGCGTGCGGACCATTTGCCATGGTCTCGGGTTTCGCCGTCCGCCATGGATGACGGATTGAACGGAAGCAGCCAATGAAAATTCGGCAGATTCGCTGGGCGGGACGAGCGTGCACCTTCCCTGTCCGTTCGCATCTCAGGACTCTCCATGTTCGATAACATCTACAATCACGGATTTGTCCGGGTTGCGGTGTGCGTCCCTCGCGTCAGGGTCGCAGAACCAGAATCGAACGCGAACGAGACGTTGCACTTGGCAAGACGGGCGCACGATGAGCATGCCGCGCTCGCGCTTTTTCCCGAGCTCGGCATCTCGGCTTACACGAATGACGATTTGTTCTTCCAAGATGCCCTTTTGGGTTCGGTGAACGCGCAGCTTGCGCGCATTCTCGAGGCTTCGCGCGAGCTTCGGCCGATTCTGATTGTCGGCGCTCCCTTCGCGCTCGACGGGCGCCTCTTCAACTGCGCCTTCGTGATGCATCGGGGCTCGCTGCTCGGCATCGTCCCGAAGGCGTATCTACCCAATTATCGCGAATTCTACGAGAAGCGCTATTTTGCGTCGGGGGTGTCGCACCGGCAGCGGACCGCGGTCTTCGCCGACCAGGACACCCTCTTCGGCACGGATCTGCTCTTCCGCGCATCCGATCTCAAGGACTTCGTCGTGCACGTGGAGATCTGCGAGGACGTCTGGACGCCGGCTCCGCCTTCTTCCTCGGGAGCCATGGCGGGCGCCACGATCCTGGCCAACCTTTCGGCCTCCAACATCGTAGTCGGCAAGGCACAAGCCCGACGCGATCTTTGCCGCTCCCAGTCGATGCGATGCATCGCGGCTTATCTTTATTCCGCTGCAGGCCCGGGAGAATCGACGACCGACCTCGCCTGGGATGGCCATGTGGCGGTTTTCGAAAATGGCGAGCTATTGGCCGAAGGGCAGCGCTTCGCAGACCACCCGCAGATGATCACGGCCGATATCGATCTCGAGCGTCTGCGCCAGGAGCGCCTGCGAGTCGGTTCCTTCGGCGATTGCGCCGATCATCATCTCAGCCAAAATGCGTTCCGCAGTGTCGCTTTCACGCTTGGCCCCTCGCTCGAAGAGAAGGTGCCCTTGCGTCGCGCCGTGGATCGATATCCTTTCCTGCCGTCGGATCCTACGCTCCTCGATGAGAATTGCTACGAAGCATTCAACATCCAGGTGCACGGCTTGATGACGCGGTTGGCTGCTGCCGGTGTCAAGAAAGTGGTGCTCGGTATTTCGGGCGGCCTCGATTCCACGCATGCCCTCATCGTCGCGGCGCGCGCCTTCGACCGGCTCGGTTATGCCCGCAAGGACATCCTTTGCTACACCTTGCCTGGCCTTGCCACTTCAAAACTCACCAAGTCGAGCGCGCATGCACTGATGCGGGCTTTCGCGGTGAGCGCGGAAGAGATCGACATCACGCCGGTGGTGCGCCAAACGCTGATCGAGATCGGTCATCCGAATGCGAGAGGCGAGCCGGTCTACGACGTGACGTTCGAGAATGTTCAGGCTGGCGCACGGACAGCCTTGCTCTTTCGCCTCGCCAATTTTCACAACGCGATCGTCATGGGGACGGGCGATCTGTCGGAACTCGCGCTCGGCTGGTGCACATACGGCGTGGGCGATCAAATGTCGCATTACAACGTCAATGGATCGGTGCCCAAGACGTTGATCCAGCATTTGATCCGCTGGGTCGCGGACCGCAACGAATTCGGCCCCGACGTTTCGGCGACGTTGCGCGCCGTACTCGCCACCGAAATTTCCCCCGAGCTCGTGCCGAGCGAGGGGGAAAAGCCCGGGCAGCGCACCGAGGATTTCATCGGCCCCTACGCGCTCCAGGACTTCAATCTCTATTACATCACTCGATACGGCTTGCGGCCGAGCAAGGTCGCCTATCTCTCCTGGCACGCCTGGCGCGATGCGAAAGCGGGCGCCTGGCCCGTCGGGCTCAAGGAAGAGGGCAGGCGCGCCTATGATCTTGCGACCATCCGCAAATGGTTGCGCCTGTTTCTCTTTCGTTTTTTCGAGATCAGCCAATTCAAGCGTTCCGCCATGCCGAATGGACCGAAGGTGGGCTCAGGCGGCTCACTTTCACCGCGCGGCGACTGGCGTGCGCCGAGCGACTCGCGTGCCGACACCTGGATTGCCGAACTCGAAACGAACGTGCCGAAGACGCTTTGAAAGCGACAGCAACGCGGAATCCGGGCATTTGAAATGTCTTGCTGGTCCAAGCGCCGATGTGGCGTCTGGAACATCCGGCACCTCCAAGACGGATCAGCAAGCTTCAATTGGCTGGACCAGCAGGTTGCGCAGTACTGGCAAGGCTTCTAATTGTCGTTTCGGACGAACCGTACCGGGTACCTCGACAAAGCCTTCAAGGGACGCTCATGACGGCATTTTCTCAACCGCGGATGTCTGTGATCGGACTCGGCAAGCTCGGTGCGCCCATGGCGGCCGTATTCTCGGCCAAGGGGTTCGACGTCATCGGCCTCGATTTGAACGATAAATACGTTGCGGCGATCAACAGGGGCCTTGCGCCGGTGCAAGAGCCGAGATTGCAGGAGTTCATCGATAGGGGTCGGTCACGGCTTCGGGCTACGCATTCATTCGAGGAGGCCGTTCTCAACTCGGACATCAGCTTTGTCATCGTGCCGACGCCGAGCGACAAGGAGCGGGTGTTTTCCAATAAATACGTGCTCGCGGCCGTCCGCTCCATCGGTCAGGCGCTCCGCGCCAAGGATGGCCGTCACGTTGTGGTCGTCACCTCGACCGTGATGCCCGGTTCAACGGGGGGTGATATCCAAAGGGAACTCGAGGATTCTTCGGGTCGCAAGGTCGGTCCCGAACTCGGCCTCGCGTACAATCCGGAGTTCATTGCGCTCGGCAGCGTCGTCCGCGATATGCTGCGCCCGGATTTCATTTTGATCGGCGAATCGGATGAAGCGACGGGCGCAGAGCTCGAAAGCATCTACAAGCGCTCGTGCGAGAATGACCCGGTGATCCGCCGCATGAACTTCGTCAATGCGGAGCTCACCAAGATTTCCGTCAACACCTATGTGACGACAAAGATCTCCTACGCAAATATGCTGGCGGAGATGTGCGACCGGCTTCCCGGCGCCGATGTCGACATCGTCTCGGCGGCTGTCGGTTCCGATTCGCGCGTGGGCTCGAAATATATCAAGGGGGCGATCGGATATGGCGGCCCCTGCTTCCCGCGCGACAACAAGGCGTTCGCCTCGCTTGGTCGCAAGCTCGGCGTCCGCTGCGATCTCGCCGAAGCAACCGATGCCATCAACGATCATCAGATCGAGCGTCTGATTGGAGCTGTCCAGGCCCACGCGGCGCCTGGCGCAACGGTTGCCGTTCTCGGCCTTTCCTACAAGCCTGACACCCAGGTCGTCGAAGAGAGCCAAGGGGTGTCGCTGGCTGCGAAGCTCAGCGAGGAAGGATATGTGGTGACCGTTTACGACCCGCTCGCCATGGAGGGCGCGGAAACAATGCTGAACGACCGCGTCATGTTCGCGAATGACGCTGCCGATGCGCTTCGAGACGTGCAAGTCGTCGTCATCACGACACCATGGGAGCAATTCAGGGAGGATGGCCTTTGGGCGCGGAGAACGCCTGAGACCAGCCTCGTCGTGATTGATCCGTGGCGCGTGGTGAGCGAAAAACGTCTGCCCCCCGGCATTTCATTGGTTCGAATGGGCTATGGTGCGGCGCCAAGACCAAGCGACGTTGTGAGCTTGCGGCGCGCTTCGGCCTGAATCCGAGATTGGGGGCTTCAGGGCCGGACTATTCCGCCGGTGCGGTCGCCCGGACGCCCTCACTGTTGTTGTCTCTCCTAGAAACTTGGACCTCTGCTTGACGAGGTGCGGAGAAGCGCCGGCGGAAATTTTCAATGGGTCGCTCGATCACGATATGAAGCGCTGTGGAGACGACGATCACCAAAAAGAGGTCGATCTCCGGGTAATATTCATAGGGTAAGAAATTGTAAATCTCGTTATTGAAGTGTACGATAACCTTAATCGCTGGCCAATGCGCAATATAGATCGGATATGATAAGTCACCCAAGAAGCGGTCGACGCGCGAGCGCATGGAGATCGAAAAAACGAAGGGTATTGCTGCGGCGAATACCAGATAGAAAATCCAAAACTCGGGCCGATCAAGATCCTTGACGACGGGCAATCCGCAAGCGAAGGCGGCGATTGGGAGAACGACCAGGGCGGCCAAGCCCAGAAGCTTGCGCACCTGACTTTCTGTGACAAGAAGGCCGAGGCGATGTGCCACGGCTCCGAGCATGAAAAAGCACCAATCCGCGCGCGGTAACGAGTAACGAGAGGAGGCGAAGTTCTGATCAAGAAGGGACAGCCGCAACGCGACGAGGCCGAGCAAAACGGCCACACAAATCCATAGTCTGCGGGTCAGAATGAACGGAGCCACAAGATAGAATTGGAGCTCGATGGCGAGACTCCACGCCGGAGGAATCGCAAGCCACTCTGCCTTGGCGAGCCAGGGGATTCCAAATATCGTGATGTTTGTAAGCGTTGAGAATGCCCGTTCCCCAGCTGTCGGGGGAACAGGAAGAGGATTTCCTGTAGCTGCCAAAAACCAAACAAAAAAGATCAGAATGAGAAGATAAATGGGGTAGATACGTAGCGCTCGCGCTAAGTAAAAATTTATAACGGGCTCCTTTGCGTATTTGTCATTCACGACCATAGACATGTAAAAACCAGAAATTATAAAAAACAATATCACGGCGATGTAGCCGTTGGCCGTGAACGGCAACGCGTGCCCCCAAAGATGCCAAACCACAACGGATAAGGCCAAAATCAGTCTAATAATGCCCAAAACGACTCCCGCAGCAGATCGAAGGCGGGGAACTTATCACTCTTCTCGGCAAAATCCAGAGTGTAGCCCGGGAACAGAGATGTCCGATCGGAGTTGCGGTTCGATGATCGTTGGGATGCGTCTGACCGCTGTGCGGTGCCTATCGATCTATGCTTGTCCATCGATCGAAGACTTCGCTCTCGCGGGAATTTGCGAAACTGTCGGGCAAGCGTCCGAGAGGATCAGTTCGCGAGCGAATCTGCGTGCGACAAACCGATCAAGTGCGTGCAGTCGCTTCGGCTTCTCTCGACAGAGATTGAGGAAAGCTCCGTCTGGAATGCAAGTGCTTCAGGTGGCGAATACCTTCTTTCGCTGGTCCGCGAAGTTCGAGCTCATCTCGTCGGCAATCCAGGCATAGGTTTTTTCCAGACCATCGCGCAACTTGATTGAGGGCGACCAGCCCAGGTCCTTCTTGATTTTGGTGTTGTCGCTGTTTCTTCCCCTTACGCCCCTGGGCGCGTCGAGCTTGTATTTGCGGCTCAGCCTGACGCCAGCGATCTCCTCGACGATCGAAACGAGCTGGTTGATGCTCACGAGTTCATCGGAGCCAATATTGATGGGTTCGCGGACATTGCTCTCCATCAGCTTGATCGTTCCAAGGATACAATCGTCGATATACATGAAGCTGCGGGTCTGCTCGCCGTCACCCCAAATCTCGATCTCGTAATTTCCGGATTTTTTCGCCGAGATCACCTTGCGACAGATCGCAGCCGGAGCCTTCTCGCGGCCTCCGTCATATGTGCCCCACGGGCCATAAACATTGTGATAGCGGGCCACACGTGTCTCGAGGGCGAAATCCTCAGTGAAATGACGCGCCATCCGTTCCGAGAAGAGCTTCTCCCAGCCATAGCCATCTTCCGGCATCGCCGGATAGGCGTCATTTTCGGCAAGGCCCGTATTTTTTGGATCGGTCTGCTTGCTGCCATTGTAGACGCAGGCAGAAGACGAGTAGAAAAGCCGCTTGGCGCGCGCGTCGCGTGCTGCGACCAGCATATGCGTAGAGGTCAAAACTGAAAGCATGCATAAGGCTTTGTTGAGCTCGATGAAGCCCATTCCGCCCATGTCGGCGGCAAGATTGAAGATATAATCGGTGCCTTCTGCGGCGGTTTGGCAGGAGTCCAAAAGAGCAAGGTCGAGACGCAGGTTTTCGACGCCATCGAAGGGTTGATACCATTCTTCAAACGGCTTGCGATCCACGGCCCGAATACGCTGAAATCCTCGCTCCCGGAGGGTTCGAACCATATGGCCGCCGATGAACCCACCGGCACCGGTTACAAGAATGAGATTTTCCTTCTGCATTAGACTTTTTGTCATGCTGCCCAAATTCCTGCGGCTCGATTTTCGGCGCCCCCCTTAAACCTGGGCTCAAAGCTTGGCAATTCGGGCGATCGCATGGGCGAAAAGCGGAGGTTTGAAGCGAAAGCCAGCTACTATGGTCAGGAACTCTGACCTTTTGCGTGCTTGAAAGGTTCTTGCGGATCGCTTGAGTTGCGCACCGCGCCTCGCCAAAAGGCGAGAACGTCGGTCAGTGTCTGTGCCCAGGGTATTTGCGGCTTCCAGCCAAGAAGATGCTGGATTCGGCTCGGATTTGCGATTATGAATGTTGGTTCCTTCGGGCGCAGACGCGCCGGGTCTGCTTCAATTCGTATTTCTGTGCCGGCACGCGAAATGAGTTGACCGAGAATTTCTCCGATCCGAAGTCCCGCGCCAGACCCGAGGTTGAGGACCAGACCGGGTTCGAAGGAAGAAGATGACAGGGCAAGGCCGATATAGGCATCCGCGACATCGCGCACGTCGAGAAAGTCGCGACACGCATCAAGGTTGCCGACGCGGATCACCGCCTCCTGGGCGCCTATTTCGATCCGCGCGATTTGCGCCGCAAACGCCGGGACGACGAAGCGCTCCGTCTGCCGCGGCCCTGTGTGGTTGAAGGTACGGAGCCTTATGGCTTTTAAGCCGTCATGCGCCATTTGCCCGATCGAAAGGTCGGCCGCAGCCTTTGCGGCGGCATAGGTATTTTGGGGATCGAGAGGCGCGGCCTCGTCGAGTTTGCCATTCTGCGCATTCTCGGAGCTGCCATACACGTCCGAAGAGCTCACGAAGATGAACCGCGTCTGCGGGCAATGCCTGAGGACGGATTCGGCGAGGTTCATCGTGCCTTGCAGATTGACCTCGAAGGCGGCCCGAGGCGCCTCCCGCGCCTCTTTGACATTCGAGATGGCTGCCAGATGGATCACGGCCGTAGGCTTCACCTCTTTTATAACGTGATCGACCTCGGTCGGATGCGTGATGTCGATTCGGATTGGGTTTTTCATCGGCGCGCGAGTTTCGCCGCGGTGCATGCCGGCAAAGATTTCAAGACACGGCAGTTGAACTGATTCGAGGCCCTGAAGCACCCAGCCGCCGACAAAACCGCCCGCGCCGGTCACCAAGACGCGTTGAGGGGCGGTCGGTCGAACCATTGGGAGAACAATCCGGTCTTTCACGCGGCTCCTTATGACATGTCGGAAATACGCCGCTCAAGGGTAAGGCAATCGGGACCGCACAGCGGCCGGACACCGATTGTGATTCGGCTTAATCTCGGGGGATGCGCCAGGAGCCGACCCCGAGAACTGTCCCATCGCCGCCGTACCCTCCCGCGCCAAGGAAGCGAATGTCGTTGCTGGCCATGATCACCTATTAGCTTCGGCTAACTTAGTGATTCTGGAAAGGTACACATCTGGTTCATTCATTGCGCTTGCATTGAATGTGGCGCCTCGACTGACCCGACAACGATGGGAGGATGAACACGTACTTCAGGAGAAATGTGGAAGCATCGTGGAGCTGTCCGCCTAGACCGCAAAGGACCGCCTTGGACGCGCTTGTCAGGGATATGGGCAGCGTCTAAGACAACCCGCCTTGAAACGGTCACTGCGTGAGGTTTCGGTCTCCTTCGAACAACCATGAAAACAGCCCTCATCACCGGCATTACCGGCCAAGATGGCGCTTATCTCTCGCAGTTTCTGTTGAGGAAGGGCTATAAGGTCTTCGGCGTCACGCGTCGCTCGAGCTCGTCGGAAATCCATGACACGCGGCTTCGCTTTTTGGGCATCGCCGATCGGGTAAAATTGCTGGACGGCAATCTCGTCGATGTCTCGAGCCTTGTTCGATGCCTGCGGGAAGCCGAACCCGACGAGGTCTACAACCTCGCCGCGCAATCCTTCGTGATGGCATCTTGGCAGCAGCCCTTGCTCACCGGGCAGGTTACAGGGCTCGGCGCGGCAAATGTGCTCGAAGCCATTCGGTTGGAAGCTCCCAAGGTGCGATTCTACCAAGCCTCATCCTCGGAAATGTTCGGTCTTGCCGAAGAGCTTGTCCAGACGGAAAAAACCCCCTTCCACCCGCGCTCACCCTACGGCGTGTCCAAGCTCTTTGCACACTGGATCACGGTGAATTATCGCGAGAGCTTCGGTCTCCACGCATCGAACGGCATTCTCTTCAACCACGAGTCGCCATTGCGGGGGATCGAGTTCGTTACGCGCAAGGTGACGGATGGCGTAGCCCGCATCAAGCTTGGCCTGGCGAACGAGCTGAGACTAGGAAACATCGATGCGAAGCGTGATTGGGGTCATGCGCGCGATTACGTCCGGGCGATGTGGCTCATGCTGCAACAGGACGAGCCCGACGATTATGTCGTGGCGACAGGACGCACGACGAGCATTCGCGACATGTGCCGCACTGCCTTCGAATATGCTGGACTGGCTATGGACAAGCATCTTGTCATCGACCCGGCACTGTTTCGTCCAGCTGAAGTCGATGGGCTTCTGGGCAATGCGGCCAAGGCACGAGCGAGGCTCGGCTGGGCTCCGGAAGTCGGATTGGAAGAGATGATCAGAGAGATGGTGGACGCGGACATCAAGCGCTTGTCATTGAGCAACAATCGCGCTTAAAGCATGCCGCGAAGTTGGCAATCCGTTTTCAAAAAGGCCATGTCCGGTGGCTAAACCATAGTGCCTAGTCGAGCTGAAGCCGTCAGGCTCTAGGCATGGAGTGATCGGGGCGATGTCCGACGAGCAGGGCCTGATTTTGCCGGTGATCATGTGCGGGGGATCGGGGACAAGACTTTGGCCCGCCTCGCGTGAAAGCTTGCCCAAACAATTCATTCCGCTGCTCGGCGATCGGTCGACTTTTCAGGCTGCCGCGCAACGGGTGGCGGATCCTTCGATATTCCGCAAGCCGCTCGTGATCGCCAATCTGGATTCGCGCTTCATCGTGGCCGAGCAACTCTCGGAGATCGGGGTTGCGGCCGATATCATCCTGGAGCCGGTCAGGCGAGATTCCGCTGCCGCCGTGGCCGTTGCAACGGTGCGCGCGGCACACGAACATCCCGAAGCGGTTGTCCTCATCATGGCGGCCGATCACGTCATCGGGGATATAGAGAGCTTCACGCAAGCCTGTCGGCTAGCGGCTCGAGCGGCGGCCCGCGGCCACATCATGACATTCGGCATCGCACCGAGCTTTCCCGCGACGAGTTATGGCTATATTGCGAAAGGCGCCGCGCTGGAAAAAGGGGAGGGCTTCAAGGTCGAACGCTTCATAGAGAAGCCCGACGCCCATGCCGCTGCGAAATATATCGGCCAGGGTTTTCTCTGGAACGGCGGCTATTTTCTATTTGGGCCTCAGGTCATGCATGCGGAGCTTGGGCGCCTCGCCCCCGAGATCCTCGAGGCCGCGACCTCGGCGATTGCAGGAGCCACCATCGATCTCGACTTCATTCGCTTGGACAGGCCAGCGTTCGAGCGCTCGCCGAAAACTTCGATCGACTACGCGGTGATCGAGAAAACGGAACTCGCAGGAGTTCTGCCGGTCTCCTTCTCCTGGTCGGATGTGGGGAGCTGGGACGCGGTTTGGAACGTCGCCGACGGGGACGCGAGCGGCAATGTCACTCGCGGCAACGTCGAGGTGCTCGCTACACAGAACAGCCTCGTCCATAGTGATGATCTTTTGACGACCGTTGTGGGTTTGGATGACGTCGTCGTCGTGACAACCCCTGACGCAGTCCTGGTTTCGGCCCGCAAATCCGCCGAGTCCGTAAAGGACCTAGTCGCGCATTTGCGCTCCAAGAACCATCCCGAGGCGGACGAGCATGTGCGGGTGCATCGCCCATGGGGGTGGTATCAGCGACTTGATGTCGGTTCGCGTTTCCGCGTCAAGCGCATAATGGTGAAACCCGGCCGACGGTTATCGTTGCAAAAGCATTTTCATCGTGCCGAGCACTGGGTGGTCGTTCGTGGAGCCGCTGAAGTGACGGTGAACGAAAATGTGCTTCTGCTTCACGAAACCGAGTCCGCCTATATTCCGATTGGGGCTGTGCACCGGCTTGCCAATCCGGGCCGAATTCCACTCGAATTGATCGAGGTGCAAGTCGGGACCTATACGGGGGAGGATGATATCGTGCGCCTCGAAGATGTATATGGACGCAATTGATAATCCAATGCCGATTAACTCTGAAAATCATTGATCGGGCTTCCTTAAGTATTTGCAACAAATGAACTGGGTCAAATCACTGTGAGATCTGTCACGGTCATTGCGAATTCTTCCGTAGCTCTCGCGCAGGGTGAGCTAATCGTTGCCCAGCTGAGTGCACCTGGTTGCGACTTTGTTATCATCGATTCTCCAAGCGACAGGGTCGATCGAGATGCGCTTCGAAGGAGGCTCATGCTGGACGAGGCTCGCGTCAGCGTAGAGTTTGTTGCGCCTGATGGCGACGCGCCCGCGGATATGATCGACGCGACTAACCGGGCATTGCGGCTCGCGGCGGAGGCCAAGCACGATGCCATCGTCATCGGACGAGAAGCGCTCCTGAAACGCGGGACCATAGCAGAGCTTTGCGCTGTCGCCGAACTCGACCCGATGGTGGGTTTCGTCGAGCCCTGCACGATGCATGCAGCGTCGGCACCCTCGGAAAGCCAGCGAGGCCACCACTCCTTGAAGGCTACGGACGATGAATTCTCCAGAGGCATGCCGCGCCTCAGCCATGTGCCGGTCCCCGAAGAGCCGGTGCTTTGGGTCAAGCTGCGAATGCTTCAGGAATTCGGACTGCTCGATAATGCGTTCAGCAGTGTCCGATCTGCGCTGAGTGACTTTGTCTTGCGAGCCAATCGGTGCGGATACGGTGTCGTTCGTGCCAACCGGGCTCAGCTTGCGAAAAGAGGGATGGTCGATGAAAATAAGAGCGCTGAACATGCCGACGCTCGGCGGCGTGACTCGGAGATCCTGCGCAGTCGATATCCTTATTTTGCAGAGGAGCTTGCCCGCTACAGGGCCTCGCCCGACGGGCAGGTAAAAAGACTATTGGAGGGCCTTCGCGCGGACCCAAATGGACGGCTGAATATTCTTTTTGACATTCGCTACCTCGGAAAGATCCACAATGGAACATCGGAGCTTGCCAAGCGGGTAATTACAGAATTCTCGGGTAAATATGACGAACAGTACAATATCTATGTTGTTTGCAATCGCGACGTATACGACTTTCACGAATATATTAAGTTAACGAATATTCGATATGTGATGAATTCTCCTGAACCGCCAGCCCAGTCTTTTTTTGCAGCGATCAGGCTCGTTCAGCCCTTTGGTGACGCCGACACCGCGATATTGGCAAGCGCGGCTCCCGTCAGCATTGTCCTGATCTTGGACGTGATTGCAATCGCTTGCATGCAGATTGACCCTCGCTTGGCTTCCGTTTGGAAGCGAATGATCAACTGCGTTTCGGCACTCGGGTTCATCAGCGACTTTTCTCGCTCACAATTCGAGAAGCGGTTCTCGTCGAAAGGCAATTACGTCGGGTTTACCGCGCTGTGCTCAACGAATACGAAGGAATATGGAGCTCATGAAGAAACGTCCACTCTTCGCGATGACGGGTATGTGCTATTGGTGGGCAACAGTTATGAACATAAATTCCTGAAGGAAACCTGCGACTGCTTTCGCCGCGACGCGCCCGGCACGCGGCTTGTCGTGCTCGGCCTGAAACTGCCGCAGAACGGTAGCGTTTCGAGCTATGAAGGTGGAAGCTTGAGTGACGATGCGGTCGCGGATTTATACGCGCGGGCGAGCGTCGTCCTTTTCCCCTCGCATAATGAGGGGTTCGGGCTGCCCGTCATGCACGGCCTTGCGAGGCGCAAGCCCGTTGTAGCGAGAGACTTGCCGGTATTCCGGGAAATTCGGGAACGCATTCCTGAAGCGGAAAACCTCCATCTGTTCGAGACGACGGTCGAAATGGTGCGCTTTGCTGCCGCCAAACCCGTTTGGGATGCTCGCAAAGTCGAGCCGTTGCATCCCGTGCAAAGTTGGGTCGATACCGCAAAGGCGATAGGTGACGCCATTGTCGAAGCCGGTCGGATTTTGACCTATCGCACCTTGCACGATCGGCTGCTCGCGACGCAGACGTCGTGGGAATTGGGGAAGCTTGAGGCGGTCGCCGCGAAGCAAGCCGACGAGCTCGCTAACATGAGGATCACGTGGGTGCCACCCGTCGAGGAGAGAGATATTCCTGGACGGGCGGCTCGTTTCGTGTCCAAGCGCTTGGAACGACGAATGCGCCGCGTTCTTGCGTCGAGAATCGCCTATTCATTATCGCATTTCGCCTGGGGCATCGTCAAAAGGCTGCGCCGACATTGATTGTCGACGCCGGCCTGGGCACTTTCAAAACGCCTTCGAATGCGGCTCCGAGGTCTCGCAGCCAGACCTTTTGGTCGCACAGATCAGTTGAGTGGAAGTATGTAGAGCGGCAGCTCGACGTCGCCGGAACGAAGGCTGAAGAAACGCATCTGCCCAGGTGCACCGCCGGCCGCAATCACCTTGTTTCGCAGGACGGATATCCGCCCGGCGTCGTAGGTTTGAAATGCCATGACGCCATGCGCCGCGATCATTTCCCGCCATCGTTCCGGATCCAGTGTCTCCAGGGTTCTTTTAGACCAAGCCGAGGCGGCGGATTGGAACTCGCCGTCGGCCGCGATTGCATCGTCGAGTTGCGAGAGAAGTGCCTTCCTGTCATGACAGCCAGCTCCGAGCTTGAGTTCCTCTCCGTAATCCGCGAACAAGTAGATGCTCGGGCGCGGCACATTGATCTTGCGCAAGAGGTTGCCGGCTTTGAGAATCAGTTCGTAGGCGTCGCGGTTCAAAGAGCAAGAAGTTGCCGCATAGGAGGCCTTATCGGCGACGGCTATCGCATTCGCGATGCAAAGCGCGAATACGGCGACGGGCGCAATTGCGAGCGATGAGCGCAAAAGGAGCAAGAGCGCGAACGCGAGACTGAACGCGATAGCCACGCGCACGGCGAAGGGCCAAGAAACGCCGCCGACGAATTGATCGATCAGAACCGCCTCACGAAGTGCGACGATCGTCAGCGCCGCAAAGCACGCGCCGAAGACCGTGAGCACAATCGGTCTTACCTCCTCGACAACCACGATCGCCAAGGTCGCGGCCAGAGTGCCCGCGAGAGGAAAGCCAAGTGGAAAAGCAAAATATAAAGGCTCAAATGCCGTCTGGCCGATCGACTGCCAAAATATCCAGATCAGAACAGCGCAAAGATAAGCGACCGAAAACAGCCTCGCACAGGTATACTGTGACGGTAGCGATCGCCGCGACGGCGTAAGTGCGAGGGTAGCGCAGGAAAGCAGGACTCCCGCTAAGAAGACCCCCATATATGCATGATCAAGATACCAGTGCGAAGACCAGGAGTACCACCAGATTTGCTGTCGTGCGCTGTCCGCCAGAAAGTAACGCACTATCTTGAATTGTTGTAGAAAGAAGAAGAATTGACGTCCAACGCTGAGGTTGATCAGACCCAGAAAAATAGTGATACCAAGCGCGCCAACCAGCGCCGCCAGCACAAAGGTAAGTAGCGGCGGATGTTTACCATGATAAATACGGTAACATAGCCAATATTGGGCCAACAATAACGGAACAAGATTGATAAACACGATGTTGGTGTGAATCGTGAGCGCGACGACGGCGCCTAAGAGTGTGGGATGGCGCAAATCGAATTGTCGCCGCGCATATAAGGCGCACAAGAACGTTGAAAAGCAATAAAATGCGCCAGCAAGAGTATTATGATAATCCGCCCCACCATTCGCGTACATGAATGTAAAACCAGCGATAAAGATACTTGTGATCAGCGCAGAAGCGCGTCCAAAAGTGAGTCTGAGCGCAAAATAAAGTGCGACGTTCCCAAGAGCGAGAACCCCGAAGGAAAGGATCCAGCTTGCGGTCGGAGGAGGAAAGGTGCCCCTGATAAGTGCTTCCGTCAGTACCCACGGAAGGCGGCTAATTTTGTAATTCTCAGAATAAAAAGTGGGATTGAGATACCTGTATCCGTAACCGACGTATACCCACTCATCGATGTCATACCATCTCGGATAAATCCAGCTTGGATTCTGTAAACCAAGTCCCAAGGGAACAGCAACTATACTCAACAAATCGAAGACGTGATACAGATCAATCCGTCGTTTAACAGGGAACATCGACTTGCTCAGCTCTTGGGCGGCAGGAACAAAAATGGTGCGAGGCAATCAGGCTTGGGTTCGCGGTGGGAGTCCGTGTTGGCCTGAAAATTTTTGCGGGGAGTACATGCGCCTGCCTAGGGTTTTCATCCGCCAAAGTCCAGAACGGACGAGGCGGGACGTAAGCGCGGGATGCCTGGTGCGAGGAACCAAGGTCCAACCCGCGGAGGCGGATCGTTAAATCCTGGCCGCTCATTTGGCATGGACAAGAGAGTGCCCGGCATCATAGCCTCACTCAGCGGCCGAAACGCCAAGCCCGGCATGCCAGTGGAATTGTGCTCGAGCGAATCCGGCGTCAATTTAGTGGCATGACATAGAACGGAAGCGCGGTGTCGCCGGAATGCAGCATGACGGCACGTACATCGCCGGGCGTTCCGCCCGCCGCCTCCAACTTGCCTCGCAGGACGGCAACTCGGGCGGGTTCATAAGTCAAAAAGCCGATGAGAGCTTTCGTTGCGACCACCTGCTTCCAGCGGTCGAGCTCAACGGTGTCGAGCGTCTTTTCGGACCAATAGGGCGCTACATCTTCAAAGCCGGTTGCGGCAATCGCGCCTTGCACCCATCCAAGTGAGGCCTCCCAGCCTTTACATGCGGCGCCGGATGTGAGGGTGTTCCCGTGCTCGGAAAAAACGAAAGCCCTGGCACCTCGAGGCATGCTGTTGCGAAGCGCGCTGCTGGCATCCAGAATCGTGAAATAGGCATCTCGACCGATGTTGCAAGGCGTCGTGATGTAGGGAAGCTTCTCATAGACCGCGAGCGAATTCGCGGTGCACAGCGCAACCGCCGCCAAGGGCGCAAACCATAGCGACCAGCGCAGCAAGATGAGCGCGGCGAACGCAATAGAGAACGCGACCGCCACGCGGGCGCCCAAAGGCCACGAGAATGCGCCGACAAAACTGGTCACGAGGTCCGTTTTATGAACGGCGGCGATGATTGCGGCCGAGAAGCATAAGGCGGCAAGAGTAAGCGGAACAAAGCGAATTTCCCGGGAGATGCCGGTCGCTAAAGCGGCCGCAATGGCGCCGGCCAGCGGAAATCCCAGCGGATAGGCAAAGTAGGAGGGCTCAAATGCCGTCTGGCCGATCGATTGCCAAAAGGTCCAGATCAAAATGGCGCATAGGTTGGCTGCCGCATAAAGGGTCGCGTGCGCATAGTTGGACGATAGGGAACGCCGGAGGACCGCAATGATAAGGGTCGCGCTCGAAAGCAGCGCCCCGGCGAGGAACAGCCCCATATAAGGAAATTTCAGGAACCAAAATGACGACCAGGGTTCCCACCACTGCTTTTGCTGCGAGCTGTCGGCAACGAATTTTCGTAAAAGCTCCAGTTCCTCTGAGAAGAAAAGAAATTGTCGCCCGATGGCGAAATTAACGAAGCCGAGCAGGACGGTCACGGCAAGCGCTCCGAAGGCAAGACAAAACGCGCTCGGAACGAGAGGCGGAAACGCGCGGTCACTTACTCGACAAGAGATCAAGCATTGAGCCAGCAAAACCGGAAGGAGATTGATGAAGACTGGATTCGTGTGGACGGTCAGAGCGAGGCTTGCGCCGAAAAAGACAAGATCACGGGCGAGGCATCCCTCTCGCGCGCATTTGGCGGCAAGAAGCATCGAAAGGCAGTAGAACGCGCCAGCAAGCGTGTTGTGATAGTCGGCCCCGCCGTTGGCATGCATGAAAGTCATGCCGGCGAGAAAAAGGCTCGCGAACAGCGCCGGCAATCTTCCAAAGTGTATTCTAAGTGCAAAGTAAAATGCGATATTTCCGAGAGCAAGAACCCCAAAAGCAAGGATCCAGCTCGACACCAAGGGTGAAAAAGAACCGCGGACAACAGCCTCCAGCAAGACCCACGGAAGTCGGCCGATTTTGTAATTTGTGGCATAAAATATCGGGTCGAGATAATGATAGCCCAATCCCACGTACATCCACTCATCGAGATTGGAGTATTTTGTGTATATCCAGTTTTGATTAAGTAAACATAAGAGAAACGGAACGGACGTTACAAGAAGCGAATCGACAAGCGCGGGCAGCAGATTTCGACGCAGCAACGTCGACCAGCGCAACGCCATCTTGTCTTTGTGGGTGGACATCCGTTCTTCCGTGCGCTCGGTGGAGCCGAAATATCTTTCTTTAGGTAAGGGGCGCCCCCGCCCGGGCGTGCCGAACGAGCTCGGCTATAACGTTCTGCGACTCCCGGATCAACCCAAGGGAGCCGACGGCTCCCGCCCGATTTCGGACTTGCGAGGGACATTCTCGAAGGCTGGGCGCTTACGAGGTTCCAGAACGCGCCGGACCTGGTCGGTCAGGGGGCGCTCGAACAGGCGGTTCACATAAACCGCAATAACTCCGGCGACGGCGACGCAAAGGACGACAAACCCCCAAGGTCCGAACAAGTGAGCGCTTCCACTTCGTGTGACAAGCTCGCGCAGGGCGCGAATGACGAAGGGGTGCAAAAGATAGAGCGCGTATGAAGCATCTCCCAAAATCACCCCGGCTCGCATCAGCGCATTTCTTTCCGCGCGCGGAGCTGGAGAAACAAATGCCGCAGACGCCACAAGAAGGGCCGCTGGCACACCGTACGCAAGAGGACGCGAAAGGACGAGGTATGCGGTCGGTCGGGTCAGATCGCCGGCGAGTAGCGCGAGCCCGAGCAAAGAAAGGCACAGCCGGGCAGGCGGGCTGAGAAAGGCACCCTCGATCGTCGCCCATCCGATCGCGGCGCCGAAAGCGAATTCGAGAATGATGGGATCGCTCCAGAAGCCGAATGGCTGCGGCAACGGCCCCAGAGCCTTGCCAAGCCCGACGATGAGGATCAGAGCGCAAATCAGCGTCGGCAGCGCGCGCCGGCGCGGAAACATGATCACGATGGCGAATAATCCATAAAAGAACATCTCATAATTCAATGTCCAGCCCAGCGAATAGAGGGGTTGGACCGCGCCATCCGGCCTTGGCGCGGGAATGAAAAAGAAGGAAGCGACAATGAAGCGCGGCTCCAGATACTCGCTGTTGAGCAGCGCGGGCGCAAAAAAGACGACTGCGAGATAGAACGCCGTCGTCGTCCAATAGAGCGGCACGATGCGGGCGAGCCGATGGGCAAGAAAAACGCGCGGCGCTCCTTCGGAGCCGAACCAGCGGCTCGATGCGTAGACCATGATGAAGCCGGAAATGACGAAGAAAACGTCGACACCGGCTAGCCAGGGAAAGGCGCCGCTTGTCGCAAAGCTCGTTCCCAATCGCGCCGCAACGACAGCCGCGTCATTTTGCGCATGGAAGGCCACGACGCACAGCGCAGCAAAAGCACGCAGAATCTGAATATGGGGCAGCTTGGACATGGCGATCTCATAGCTGATCGCGAGGGCAGGCGCATCCCATGAC
>JAFAUR010000747.1 GCA_019243205.1 Acidobacteriaceae bacterium
GAACGCCTGGGCCTGAGGCGCGGCGAGGAATTTCTGGGTATCGCACGCTGGCTGATTGCAGCCGGCGAAGAAGAGAAGGGTCTCGAATTGCTGAAGCGTGCCATTGAAAGTGGGCTTCCCGACTGCCACTTGTTCTCTGTCCTCTGGAAAACGGGCCAGCTTGAGAAAAAGCTTCAGCGCCCCCATGCAGCGGTTGAAATTTTCAGCGAACTCGCGGGATGCCGGAACGAATTCCGCGTGGCGGCACTCGAAGAACTCGCGAAGTATTACGAACACGAAGAGCGGAATCTTGCGATTGCGCTCGAATTCACGCAACAGGCGCTGCTCTTCGGAGAAACACCGGAGTTGCTGAATCGCAAAGCGCGACTGGAGCGCCGGCTTCAAAAGCCCCGGACAAAGCGCCTGATTTGATTACGCGGACTTGATCTCCGTCCAGTAACGATCCCGGAGCTGTTGACCCTGCGTGGATAAGGGTCGGAACCACTCGCCGCGCCTGAGAGTTTCTTCGTCCGGATACAAAACCGGATCCTTGCGGAGAGAATCCGGCAGAAGCGCGCGGGCAGCGGCGTTCGTAGTGCCTCCGCGTATGGCAATCGCGATATCGCCCGCAACGTGCGCATCGAGCAAATAATTCACAAACTCGAATGCGAGATCTTTGTGCTTGCTTTCGCGAAGAACACAGGCGTTATCGGCGTAGAGTGCAAATCCTTCGGCCGGGAAAGCGAATCCCAAATTCGGCGAATCCGCCATCGCAAGAGCAGCAACCTGCGCCCACATCTGCGCAACCAGAACATCTCCTGCCACCACCTGGTCCCGAACCTCTTCGTTAAGGTACGCGCGCAGCAGCGGCTTTTGCTGCTCAGCCAGATCTCGAGCCCGGCGAAGCTCTCGTTCGTCACCAGAATTTATGGAATCTCCAAGGCGCCGCAGACAGGCGGCGAAGACCTCGGCCGGATCGTCAAGCATGGTGACCCGGCGCTGGTATTCGTTCTTCCAGAGATCGACCCAGGAGGATGGCGGGTGAGAAACGGTGCGGGAGTACAGGATCCCGGTCGAACTGTGCATGTAAGGAACGCACCACTCAAGATGCGAGTCCCACTCAGGTGCTTGGAAGGCGGGTTCCAGGTTCGCGAGCAGAGGCAAGCGCCGATGGTCGAGCGGTGAGAGCAGGCCGAGCGAGCGCATCGGCTCGACAAATGAGTTTGACGGAAACACAACATCCCATCCGGAGTTGCCGCTCATCACTTTGGCAAGCATTTCTTCGGCGCTGGCGTATGTCGCGTACCGCACCTTGCACTCGAACCGGCGTTCAAAATCAGCGATCGTTGACGGCGCGACGTAGTTGTCCCAATTGAAGACGTTCAGGCGCGGTGTCCGGCCGCTTGTGCACGCAGCCGCAGCGCCCGTCAACGACATCAGGAACAGCCTGCGGTTCATGTGGTCCGCTCTAGTTTCGCAGCGAGCAGGATGAGAACCCCGATGCCGACAGTGATGATCGCGGAGATAGCATTCACCTCCGGACTGATGCCCTTGCGCGCCATCGCGTAGATCACCATCGGTAAAGTCTCGGAGTTCACGCCCGCTACCAGGCTCGTGATCACGTAGTCATCAAACGAAACTGCGAAAGCCAGCAGCGCCGCCGCAAGAATAGCAGGAGTTAAGAGCTGGAGCGTTACCCGGGTGAACGCGCTCCAATCGGAAGCCCCCAGATCGAGAGCGGCTTCTTCCAATGTTCGATCGAACGTGCGCAAGCGCGCCAGGATCACGATGACAACGTACACGAGCGAGAACGACACATGTGCCAGGATGACGGTGTGCATGCCGAGCTGAATGTGGAGAAATCGAAAAATCCACTCAAAAAACACAAGCAAAGAAATGCCGGTGACGATTTCAGGTGTGAGCAGAGACAAGTAGAAAGAGGTCGTCAGTAACGGCGCAGTCCGTTTCCAGAGACCGTATGCAGCAAGCGTGCCAATCACCGTTGACACAATCGTGGAAACCGCGGCGATGATCAGGCTATTTACTGTGCCTTCGATCAATGCATCGTTTGCAAGAACCCGTCGGTACCAATCGAGAGTAAATCCCTCCCATACGGACAGTCTCGAATGATTGAAGCTGAAAACTGTTAAAACCAGCAGCGGCAGGTAGAGAAACACATATACCGCGCTAACACAGAGCGCGAGCCAGCGTTTCACAAGAGTTGACCCGCTCGTTTAGGCAGCAAACGGCCCGCGGCAAGAACAACCAGCATAAGAATGAGCGAGAGAGCGGCCCCGAAGGGCCAGTTGCGAGAGGCCGTGAACTGGTTCTGAATGAGATTGCCGACCATCACCGTCCGTCCTCCGCCCATCAGATCGGGCGTAAGATAGGCGCCGAGACAAGGTATGAACACGAGTAAGCAACCCGCGGCAATCCCCGGCTTGGCTAATGGCAACACAATCCTGCGCGCCGCCGTGATTGGTCCCGCGCCGAGATCGGCCGCAGCTTCGATAAGTGCCGGATCAAGCCCGGCAAGTGTCGCATAAAGCGGCAGGATCATGAACGGAAGATATCCGTAGACCAGCCCGAGCAGCACGGCGCCTGAGTTAAAGAGCAGCGGAAGCGGCTGACGGATCAATCCAAGCCGCTGAAGCACTGTATTGATCAGGCCCGTATCCCGCAGAATAAACATCCACGCGTAAATGCGGACGAGGAAACTGGTCCAAAACGGAAGCATCACCAAATTCAGTAGAGCTGTCTTCCGCTTCGAGCGTGCGATAAAAACCGCCATCGGGAACGCCAGAACCAGGCAGATCAGGGTAGCCGCGCTCGCGACCCACACGGAACGCCAGACGATGCGCAAGTAAAGCGTATCGAGTACCTGCCGGTAACTCTCTGCACTCCAGGGAAGCGTCACGCCCCAGTAGGCGCCACGAGTGAGCACGCTGTAACCGAAAACAATCATCATCGGCAACAGGAAGAGTATCACCATCACTGCGCTCGCCGGCAGAAGAAAGATACGGCGCAGGGTTTCCATCAGGTGTTCAACGTGACCGGAAGTTCATGAGCGCGCCGCCACCAGATTCGGACCTGGTCGCCAGGCGCAAACTCGCAAGCGAGACTCTCGATTTCCGCAGTACATTCCTGACCGTCTGCGAACTTCGCGTACACATGCGTCCGGCTGCCCAAGAAGGTTGCGCTTTCGACAGTTGCGTCTAGAGAGCGGACGTCGAAACCAGGATCGCCCTTTGTCACCCGTGTATGTTCCGGGCGCACACCGATCCGGCCCAGCCAATTCACTTCGCCCAGAAATTCAGCGGTGAAGCGGGAGTTTGGCGCTTCGTATAGCTCTCGGGGCGCTCCCACCTGCTCGAGAACGCCCTCGTTCATCAAGGCCATGCGGTCGGACATGGAAAGCGCTTCTTCGGCATCGTGCGTAATGAAAAGGAATGCTATGCCCACGCTGCGCTGAATCTCCTTGAGTTCACGCCGCATTTGTTTTCTCAGTTGTGGATCGAGAGCCGACAGCGGCTCGTCAAGCAGCAGCAGGTCCGGTTGGAGCACGAGTGCCCGGGCGAGTGCCACTCTCTGCCGCTCACCGCCCGAAAGTTGGTGAGGATAACGACTCTCCTTTCCAACGAGTTGCACCACCGATAAGATGTCTCGCACTCTCGCGCGGCGTTCCGATTTCGCGAGCCTTTGCGCTTGCTGCTCGAGACCAAAGTAAATGTTCTTTTCGACCGTCAGGTGCGGAAAAAGAGCGTAACTCTGGAAAACGGTATTGACATTGCGGCGGTACGGCGGGAGGTGATCCACCGCCTCTCCGTTGAGCAGCACCTGCCCGCCTGTTGGTGCATCAAATCCCGCGATCAAACGCAAGGTTGTAGTTTTGCCGCACCCCGATGGACCGAGCAGACCAAAGAATTCACCCCGATTCACTGAGAGCGAAACGCGATGGACGGCGCGTTGAGTTCCAAAATGTTTGGAGACCGAGCGAAGCTCGAGCGCGATAGCCTGGCTCACCTGGCGAAACTCAATGCTAGCGCACGCACCGGAACGCGTCGGAAACTGGCATTAGTACGCGACCGCCAGTTGAACGCTAACGCCGCGCGTCCGCATCTAGTCTGACGTGGAGCAAGAACGCAAATCCAACAGACGAGAGGTAATACTGGCGATGGGCGCAGGGTTTATTTCGACGGGAATCGGCTCGGCCGCGGATGCCGGGGAACGCAACGGTGTGCCGTATCGTACGCTCGGTCACACCGGGGAGAAAGTTTCGTGCATCGGGATGGGCGGCTTTCATCTGGGCAAACCCAATCTGAGCGAAACCGAAGCCATCCAATTAATACATTCCGGCGTAGACCGCGGACTTAATTTTCTCGACAACTCCTGGGATTACAACGAGGGCGAGAGCGAAAAACGCATGGGCAAGGCGCTCAAAGACGGCAACCTGCGCCAGCATGTTTTCCTGATGACCAAAATCGACGGGCGCACGAAGGAAGAGGCGAACAAACAGATTGAGGAATCATTGAAGCGGCTGCAGACGGACCATGTCGACCTGCTGCAGTTTCACGAGATCATCCGGTTCGACGATGCAGACCGGATCTTTGCCGAAGCCGGCGCCATGGAGGCCTTCCTGGCAGCAAAGAAAGCGGGTAAAACGCGGTACATCGGTTTCACGGGCCACAAGGACCCGCATGTGCACAACTACATGCTGGAAGTCGCAGACCGGCATGGCTTTCTATTTGACAGCTGCCAGCTGCCAATCAATGTCATGGATGCGCATTTTCGCAGCTTCGAGAAGAATGTCGTTCCGAACCTGGTTTCGAAGAACATCGGCGTGCTCGGGATGAAGAGCATGGGCGACACCACAATACTCAAGAGCAAGAAAGTAACCGCGATGGAATGCCTGCAGTACTCGCTCACGCGTCCGACGTCGGTTGTCATTACGGGAATCGACAGCCCGCAGATTCTCGATCAGGCTATACAGGCGGCCAAGACATACAAGAGCGTGACAGAAGACCAAATCGCGGCGGTTTTGAAGCGAACCGCGCCTGAAGCAATGGACGGCCGTTGGGAGCTCTTCAAAACCAGCGCCCATTTCGACAGCACAGCGAGCCACCCGCAATGGCTAGGCGGAGAAAGCATACACGTGAAGCAATACGCGCCGCCCGCGTAGAAAAGACTTGATAAAAGGATATTCTGATTTGCTACGCTGATGCCGAATGTCCGTTGGCATCACTCGATTTCTCGTGCCCGTTCTGGCTTTGAGCGCGACGTCTGCGTCCTTGCAAGCCGCGCCAGCGCCCAAGCCGAAGCTGGTTGTCGCCATCATCGTAGATCAATTTCGTTATGACTACCTGACCCGTTTCCGCGCGGATTACCACGGCGGTTTCAACCAACTCTTGACCGAGGGCGCGGTCTTCACAAACGCTCACTACGACCAGATTCCAACCGTAACTGCGGTTGGCCATAGCATCTTCATGTCGGGCGCGATGCCCGCTGTGAGCGGCATCGTAGGCAATACCTGGTATGACCGCGACGAAGAGAAGAATGTCACCAGCGTTTGCGATTGGGCCGAGAAGACCGTCGGGGGACATCAAGAAGAAAAAGGCCCTAAGTGCACGGACTCCGATCCAGCCTCGCCGCGTCGCTTGCTCGTTAGCACGCTGGGCGACGAAATGCGCAACGCCGATGAACGTGCGAAGGTGGTGGGCGTCTCGATCAAGGCACGCGGAGCGATTCTGCCTTCAGGACATCGGGCACTTGGCGCGTTCTGGTTCGACGACGTAACCGGAAATTTCGTCAGCAGCTCTTTTTACGTGAATAGTCTACCCGCGTGGGCTGAGGCCTTCAACGGACAAAAGCTCGCGAACGAATACACCGGACGTGCCTGGGAGGGATTTCCGACGTGGCATTTCCGGGCGGCTCCCGGGAGTCCAACGCCTTACGCGGCGATTCCCGCAAGCCCGTGGGGCAACGAGTTGATCGAACGCTTCGCCGAAGAGGCGCTGGGCGGCGAAAAGCTCGGACAGCGCGGCGTCACGGACCTACTGACCGTCTCGTTCTCATCGAATGATTATGTCGGTCATCGTGTAGGACCGGACGCGCCCGAGGTGCGCGACATGGCTATCCGCACAGACCAGTTACTCGCAAATCTCTTCCGTCGAATCGATTCCAGTGTTGGTATGAAGAACGTCATCGTGGTTCTATCGGCGGATCACGGCGTTGCACGGCTGCCCGAGATCGATAAGAAAGACAAAATGCCGGGTGGCTATATCGCCGGAAACGTGGAGAATGCGGTTACGGCTGCGCTGAACCGTCGCTTCGGGAAGAAAGACTGGCTGATTCCAGGAGCCGGCGAGACAGCACTCTATTTCGACCACGATGCTCTGGAGAACGCGAAGACTGCGGATGGCAAGAGCGTCGCGGAAGACGAAGTTTACGATGCCGCGGTAAACGTGTTGATGAACACTCCGAAGTTGCATGTCGCTCGCGTGTACACCCGCAAACAATTACTTCAGGGCGCTACCGGGGACTTCGTTGCGAGAGCGCAAACCAATGGCTTCAACCCCCGGCGCAGCGGCGATTTACAGATTATCTTTGAGCCCGGCTACATTCCTGGCTCGAGCGGAACATCACACTTTTCGCCCTACGATTACGACCGTCATGTCCCGCTCTTGTTTATGGGCCCCGGAATCGAGGCGGGACGCTATACCGAGAACGTAGAAGTAAACGATGTCGCGCCCACTCTGGCAACGATATTGGATGTCGAAACACCGAGCGGTTCGTCAGGACGCGTGCTTGGTGAGATGCTGACCAAGTAAGGCGCCCTGAACGCAAACCAGAAAAATTCCGGGGTGCGGCGTCATTTCATCCCGCCATCCTTTAAGAGATGAATAAGTCTCTCGCCGTCCTTCTCGTTGCCGGAATGCTGTCTTCCTGCCATCGACCGACCAGCCCGTCCAACACAGACCAACAACAGGGGAACCCGCAGGCGCGTCCCGAGAAGAGCGCTACCGCCGAATCCGGCAGTCAGAAGCCGGACGACCAGGCGGGAAAGAACGCGCACACGGGCCGACCCGACGGTGCTAAACGTCAATAGGCCCTAGCCTGCTGCCGCCGTGCGAGCTTTCGAGACGCCCATCGCGGTGAGAATGGCGACTGAGTCGGGCGGCAGCTCAATTTGATGCGGTCGGAGTTTCCAGCCTCCTTCTGAACAAAGCACATCCGGTGATTTCACCGAAACCGGAATCGCCTGCGCGTCGGAATGAAAATTATACACAACTTCGATATCCCCGCGCCGCATCGTGAGCCACTGCCCCTCTTCGTCGTAAGTCACCTGAACGCGCTCCAGACGATCGTCCGTCAGCGCAGACGAACGCCGCCGGAGTGCAATCAGCTTTTTGTACCAGGCAAGCAGTTCTGCATGTTCACCGGACCCGGCTTCTTCCCACTTCAGCTTCGAATTCCGGAAGGTCTGCGGGTCTTGCGGATCGGGTACGTCGGACGGGTCCCAGCCGAACGCTTTGAACTCGTTCTTGCGCCCCTCGGACACACTGCGCGCTAGCTCCGGGTCGTTGTGATTCGAGAAATATTGAAACGGTGAAGAGGCGCAGAATTCTTCACCCTGGAAGAGCATGGGAACAAACGGAGACGTGAGCACCGCGGCCGCCGCAATTTTCTGCCGGCCCAGGCTCGTGAGGTGACACAATCGCTCACCCCGCGCGCGATTGCCGATTTGGTCGTGATTCTGTGCAAAGACTACAAAGTGTCGTCCCCAGAGCCCGTCGATTGACCGTCCGTGCATACGTCCGCGATGTGCGGAGTAAGTGCCCGCGTATACGTAAGCGTTCTCGAGAGCTTGCGCGAGGTGCTCGATTTTCCCGTAGTCTTCGTAATAGCCGTTGGTTTCGCCCGTCACAAGGCTGTGCAATGCATGGTGAAATTCATCATCCCAGTGTGCATCGATGCCATAGCCGCCCGCTTCCCGGCTCATTACGATACGGGGGTCATTCAGATCGCTTTCCGCAATCAGCACCAGGTGCCTGCCAAGGTGTGCGGAGAGGATGTCGACTTCGGTTGAAAGAAGCTCCAGAAAATGGATTGCAGAATTGTCGACAAATGCGTGGACCGCGTCCAGTCGTAAGCCGTCAAAATGGTAGTCACGCATCCACATCAACGCATTGTCAACGAAGAACCGGCGCACCTCGTGACTTCCGCGATGGTCCAGGTTCACCGCTTCACCCCAGGGTGTCTGGTACGCTCCCGTAAAATATGGACCGAACCGGCTGAGATAGTTGCCTGCGGGCCCGAGGTGGTTGTAAACGACATCGAGCAGCACCGCCAAGCCGTTTTCGTGGCAGGCATTCACTAATGCTTTCAAGTCGTCGGGAGATCCATATTCGTGATGGGGAGCAAATAGGTCAACGCCGTCGTAACCCCAGCCCCACTCGCCCGAAAACTCTGCTACAGGCATGATCTCGACGTGGGTAACACCGAGATCCACCAGGTGATCGAGCTTCGCAATCGCGCTCCGGAAGGTGCCCTCCGGAGTGAACGTTCCGATGTGCAACTCGTAAATGAGAGCGCTTGCTAACGGGCGAGCCTGCCACTGCTTGTCGGTCCAACGAAAAGCGGAATGATCGATGACGCGCGATGGGCCGTTGACGCCGAGCGGCTGATAGGCGGAGCGCGGATCGGGAACCGGATCTCCGTCATCAATCACGAATGAGTAGTCTGTGCCAGGGCCGGCATCGGAGATCTGAGTTCGCCACCACCCGCCGTCGGCCTCTTTCATACAGTACGACGTATCGCCGACCTTCACTGAGACGTTGTGCGCACGAGGCGCCCAGATTTCGAAAACGTGCATAGGCTTACTGTTTGATGAGTAACGCGACTGGAAAGCGCCCTAGAAGTTTCCCCACTTTCAATTCGCTGCGGTCGTGAATCTCTCCTGTAAGACGGTTTCGCCAACGACCTGCGGGGATGGACAGCCGGGTATCTGACCAATCGTTATCGAGCCCGATTACGAGCCGTGGTACAACGACGATGGCACTTTCCCCCCGCGCGTACGCAACCACGTGCGCAGTTTTACGCCCTTGCGCCTTGATCGGCCGGTACTTAGCAGATTTATCAAAACTGTCCGGGCACTCACGGCGCGCGGCTAGCGCGTGCCAAACGGTCCATAGTTTTGGCAATCCTTCATCAGAACGGCGCATCACCTTCTGGACAGTGAGCCGGGGAAGCTCGGCCAACAACTTTCGGCGGTGATCGTAATCGACCGGTCTTCGATTATCCGGATCAACCAGGCTCAAATCCCAAATTTCTGTTCCCTGGTACATGTCGGGGATACCAGGCGCAGTCAGTTTCAGCAGCGCCATTGCCAGAGAATTAACCCTTGCTGGCGCAACTAAGGGCTTCACGAAACTTTCGAGAGCTCTAAGAAAAGCCGCATTCCCATACAGCTTTTCAATGAACATTTGAAGAGCGTCTTCGAACGGCTTATTCGGTGAGAGCCAGGAAGTATGCTGCTTGGCTTCGCGAGCGGCCTTCTCCATATAACCCCGCAGGCGACCTTTATCGATCGGCCAAGTGCCGATCAGCGTCTGATACACAAGGTATTCCGTATTCCGATCCGGCATTTCGTCCGTTTTTGCAGGAGCGTTCAGCTCCGACCACAAACGAAGGGCTTTTCCCCAACGCTCCGGAATCTCAGAGAGCAAGCTGATGCGGGCGCGCACGTCTTCACTGCGCTTGGTGTCATGGGTGGAAGACGCCACCATCGTCCGCGGGAACTCCCGCTGCGTTTCGGCGCAGAATTTGTGGAATGCGTCCGGCGAGACGCCGAAGCGGCCAGGATCGCCGCCCACCTCGTTCAGCGAGACAAGGCGGTTGTAAGAGTAGAAGACTGTGTCTTCCACACCCTTTGCCATGGCCGGGCCGGTGAACTGTTGAAAGCGAAGCACGAAGTCCGACTCGGTCTTACCACGAACCCGAAGCAGAAGCAGATCGCGGATGAAATCGAACAGATCGGAATCGATGTCCGGGCGGTTCTTCTTGGCCGCTCCGACAGCCTCCTCCACATAGCGAATATCGTCCTGGTCAATCTCGTCCCGAGCTGGCACAACATAGGTGCGATACACGGGAAAGCAGGCTACGAGTTCGCGAATGGCGCGATTTAATTCGTGACGCGTGTAATCGCGATGGTTGCGATGAGTTTCGCAAATGTCTTGCAACGTGTTACTCAGGCGATTGACATCACTGCCGAGGAGTTCCCGCAGCACTCGATGTTTTCGGTCGCGCACGATCGCGGGGTAATTGGTAGATTCTCCGGTGAACTCGTGGTAGATCTTTGTAATCGCAGCTTCATTCCGCGAATCGACAAAGAGCCCGCCTGCCTGGTTGAGGTAATCGTAGCCAGTAGTACCGTCGATCGGCCAATCCCGCCGAAGCTTCTCGCCCGGCTCGAGAATCTTTTCGCCAAGAATCCACACGTCCGGAGCTTCGGCCCGGAGCCGTTCAAAGTATTGGCGCGGGTCGAGGAGACCGTCCGGATGATCCACGCGAATGCCGTCCAGAACGCCTTCGCGCAGCCATCGAAGGATGAGCGCGTGCGTGTCGGCAAACACGCGCGAATCTTCCATTCGAAGGCCCACCAGCGTGTTGACATCAAAGAAACGTCGATACCCGAGGTCCTGTTCGGCAACCCGCCAATAGGCGAGGCGGTAATTCTGAGCTTCCAGAATCTGATCCAGGCGGTCGGGCTGCCGGTTGATGGCCTTGATGCATTCGTCTACTGCGTCGGCAATAAAAGGGACCTCAGTGAAGAGCCGGCCTAGCAGCCGATAGGTTACTTCCTTGTCCCGATGCCGTTGCGTTAACCGCGCATAATCCGCAGTAGTCGGCCACGGCAAATCAACAAATGCATCGGAGAAAAAGGCAAGGTAATCGGACCCGCTTTGCTGCGCTGCCTCACTCAACAGCAGAGGCATGGAACGTGGGGAAACGGGCAATTCGTTTTCAAAGTATTTGATCGAGAACTCGCCTCCATGTCGCTGGATCTTGATTTCTCCGCGTGCGAGTGCGCGGCCGTAGTGATCACCCAGTATCGGGACCACAAGCTTGTTGCGGAGGCGCTCCTCGCTCGGTTGCCATTCGATATCGAAATACGATGCGTAACGGCTAGCGGGCCCGTTCTCGAGCACATCCCACCAGTAGCGATTGCGCCGGCCGCTGATCGCCATATGGTTCGGGACGATGTCGAGAACCTGCCCCAGCTGCAGTTCGGCGAGACGTTTGGAGAAACGGTCATGCGCTTCCGATCCACCCAATTCCTCGTTCACTTTGTGATGATCGACTACGTCGTACCCGTGCTTGCTGTCCGGCGCCGCCTGCAAATATGGCGAGCTGTAAACGTGCGAGATACCGAGAGATTTCAAATAGTCCGCAATGCCGGCAGCATCGTCAAAGCCGAAATCCTTATGAAGCTGCAGCCGGTACGTTGCAGTGGGCGTTCGAGACATTCTTAATTAAGAGCCAAAGTACGCTAAGTTGGTTTCGCAGGTACAAGCGCCGACAGCTTCTGGAACGGCGCCTCACGGCTCTAACGGGGAGCGATGTAGAAGAAATAGCCCGTCATAACGATACCGACAAAGGTAACGAAATGCCGGATGACCTGCGGCTTCACACGCCGCGCGAGTAGCGGCCCTGCATAGCCCCCGGCGATTGCCGCCACGATCATGAACAGCGTCGGCACCCACGCAACTTGGTGCGCGGCTATAAAAATCACGGATGCAATCGCGTTCAGCAGGGCACTCAGTATAGTTTTGATCCCATTCATACCGTGGATATCCGTCATGCCATACAGACGGAAAGCGGCCAGGATCATAATCCCGATGCCGCCACCGAAGTAGCCTCCGTAAATAGCGATCGGGAACAGCAGCGAAAGCATCGCGATTTGGTTTGAGTGAAGCCGCCCCCGTAGGGCTGCGCTCACCTGGGCCCCGAATGCGAACAGGGCGGTCGCAAACAGCAAAAGCCAGGGAGCAATTTGGCGAAATGTGCGATCAGATGTGAACAAGAGCAGCAAGGCTCCGATCGCGCCTCCGATCATGCAGACAATCAACCACGCTTTGAGGCGCGAGTGTCCGAGACGCTGGATGTCCCTACGGTAAGCAACACCGCTCGCCAGCGATCCTGGCACGAGGGCGACGGTATTTGACGCATTTGCAACCACGGCAGGCACCCCGACCAGAACCAGCGCCGGAAACGTAAGGAAACTGCCGCCGCCGGCGATAGAATTGATAATTCCGGCTAAGAAAGCAGCCACAAAGAGCACAACGTAATGAAGCAGCACGCCCGGCTAGCCTGCTTTCCACCGGTCAGGGACAGCCCGGCCGGCGCAAGAGGCTGAATTTGCGTGTACAATCTCCATCATCGCTCGGACTAACGGTAACACGCACGAGTAAAAATCCCCGTCTCTGTCCGGGATGTATCCGTGTTGGCTGACTGCCAGTGCAAATGCTAGCTCCCGGAAATATGAGGACACCCTCGTATATACTGAAATGTGAGCGTAGCCTCATATTTAATCGATAAACCCCGCCGTACTCCCAAACAGGAAAGAGGTCGTTCGCGAGTGGCATCGCTGCTGGAGGCGGCGGCGGATCTTTTCGCCGAACAAGGTTACGACCGCGTAACAATGAGCGCCATTGCGGACCGCGCCACGGCCCCCATCGGCTCCCTGTATCAGTTCTTTCCCAACAAGGAGGCGGTAGCGGATGCATTGCGGGCCTCCTACGAAAAGGAATGTAGAAAGCTTTGGGTGCATCTCGAGTCGGAAGCTGAGCATCTGACTACAAAGCAGCTCGCAGATCGGCTAATCGATTTGCAGGTAGAGTTTATGGAGCAACACCCGGCGCTCCTCGCGCTTCTGGACCTGCCGAAGCCTGCGCGCCAGGCAAACGCGTTGAAAAGTCTCCTGGAACGTCGGATCGCCAGCCTGCTTTTGGCTGGGCGCCCCGCTCTGTCTCGAATGGAGGCTTCCGGAATCGCGATCGTTGTTCTACGAGTCACCGAAGGCCTTTTCCGGCTTTTCGGCATGTTGCAACCGGCGCAGCGCAAGCGCTTTGCAGCTGAGTTCAAGTTGGTCTTGTTTTGTTACTTGAATACGCGCCTGCAACAAGGGTCCCGCGCGCGTAAGGAGGGGATTCGATGACTAAGAATAAACAGCTCGTGGCTTTTCTGGCCGCGTGTGCCCTGGCAACCACAGGGTGCGGGACACAGCAGACGACGGCCGCCGCCCAGCAGCAGGCTCCACCGCCGACAAACGTTTCCGTGGTGCAGGTGGTGCAGAAGGATGTGCCGATCTATGGCGACTGGGTGGCAACCCTCGACGGCTATGTGAATGCGGTCATACAACCGCAGGTCTCCGGTTACCTGATCAAGCAGGATTACCGGGAAGGCTCGTTCGTCCACAAAGGCGACGTGCTGTTCGAGATTGATCCCAGGCCATTCCAGGCGGTAGTCGACCAGGCGAAAGGACAGCTTGCGCAGGCAAAAGGTCAGCTTGCGCAATCGCAGGCGCAATTGGGTCTCGCCGAAATCAACGTGAAGCGTGATACGCCGCTCGCTGCTGCCCGCGCCATTGCGCAGAGCCAGCTCGATAACGACGTTCAAACCCAGAAGCAATACGAGGCCAGTATTCTCACAGGCAAGGCCAATATCGAGGCGGCACAGGCCGCATTGGAAACAGCTGAGATCAACCTCGGCTTCACAAAAGTCCGGTCTCTCATCGACGGCATCGCCGGTATCGCTACAACCCAGATGGGCAACCTGGTGAACCAGACAACCACTCTGACCACCGTGTCGCAGGTCAATTCCATCAAGGTTTACTTTCCGATCAGCGAGCAGGAGTACATGCTGCTTTCGAAGAATGTCAAGTCGGCCGATCTATTGAAGAACAATCACACGCCGCTGGAACTCACACTGGCCAACGGTCAAACGTATCCGCACTCAGGGCACATCGTATTTGCAGATCGCCAGGTCGATACGCAGACCGGTACTATTCGCATCGTCGGTGCATTTGACAACCCGGGCAACTTACTGCGGCCCGGGCAATTCGGACGAATTCGAGCAATGACCGCCATGCGCCACAACGCGCTACTCATACCTCAACGTGCCGTCACTGAGCTGCAGGGAAGATACCAGGTGGCAGTCGTAGAAGCCGGCAACAAGGTCAAAATACAAAACGTTGCGGTTGGCGAACGTGTGGGTGAGAACTGGCTTGTTTCAAGCGGTTTGAGCGCTGGAGACACGGTAATCACCGAGGGTGTGTCGAAGGTGAGAGATGGCGCGATCGTAAACCCCAAGCCGGACACCGCATCGGGGCAGCCCAATCAGACCACGGCGCAAGGGCAGTAACGATGTCTAGATTCTTTATCAACAGGCCAATCGTTGCGATGGTGATCGCCATCGTGACAGTAATCGTGGGTGCGGTTTGTGCGGTCAGCTTGCCGATTGCGCAGTACCCCGACATCGTGCCGCCTGAAATCATCGTGCAGGCGACTTACCCGGGCGCCGACGCCCAGACACTGGAACAGTCTGTCGCCACCCCGCTTGAACAACAAATCAGCGGCGTCGACAACATGAACTACATGTATTCGATCAACGCCAACAATGGGCAAACCCAGATCACCGTTGATTTCGATACAAAAACCGATCCGAATATTGACCAGGTACTCACGCAGCTTCGCACGTCGCAGGCTCAGTCGCAGCTTCCACCCGAAGTAAACACGGCGGGTCTGATTGTGCAAAAGTCCCTGACTTCGCCGCTGATGCTGATTTCGATCTATTCTCCGCATCAGACATACGACAGCATCTTCCTTGCAAACTATTGCTACATCAACCTGGTTGACGAATTGACGCGAGTACGCGGGGTCGGACGCGTGCAGGTGTTCGGCGCAGGGCAATACGCGATGCGCGCCTGGGTCAAGCCGGATCAACTCGCAAAATTGCAGGTGACGGTTCCGCAGATCATCACGGCCATCCAGGGGCAGAACACGGTCAATCCGGCTGGCCAGGTCGGCGGTGAGCCCGTGCCTTCCGGCCAGCAATTTACCTACGCAGTCAGGACCAAAGGGCGCCTGGAATCGCCCGAAGAGTTCGGCAACATCGTCCTGCGCGCGAATCCGGACGGTTCCAACCTTCTCTTGAAAGACGTCGCCCGCACGGAACTGGGCGCGCAGACTTACAACCTGACCGGCCGCTACAACGGACAGCCGACGGCCATTCTCGCCTTGTACCAACTCCCTGGCACCAATGCCGTTGACGCTGCCAACGGCGTACGAGCGCGTATTGCCCAGCTTTCACACCGGTTCCCGAAAGACCTCGCGTATCGCGTCAGCCTCGATACGACCGCTGCTGTTACTGCGGGCATGAAGGAGATTCTTCTCACCCTTCTCCAGGCGCTGGGACTGGTGGTCCTCGTCGTCTACATCTTCCTGCAAGGCTGGCGTGCCACACTGATTCCCCTCATGGCGGTACCGGTCTCGCTCGTCGGAACCTTCGCCATATTTCCACTCCTCGGATTTTCAATCAACACGCTGTCCCTTTTCGGCCTCGTGCTGGCCATCGGTCTCGTGGTCGATGACGCGATCGTCGTGGTCGAAGCCGTTGAGCGCCACATCGAAGAAGGAATGACGCCGCGCGATGCCGCGTTCAAGGCGATGGAAGAAGTCTCCGGCCCGGTCGTTGCCATCGCGCTGATTCTGTCTGCCGTATTCATTCCGACCATCTTCATTCCCGGCATCACCGGGCGGCTGTATCAACAGTTCGCGATCACCATTGCCATTTCGGTGATTTTCTCCGCCTTCAATGCGCTCTCGCTCAGCCCTGCACTGGCAGCGCTGCTGCTGAAACCACGGAAAGAGGCGCGCGGACCGCTCGGCCGCTTCTTCGAAGGGTTCAATCACATCTTCGGCAAGGTCACCAACGGGTACGTTGGATTTTCTGCAATCCTCATTCGTAAGGCGTTCATCGCGTTGGTGCTGCTGGTCGTCGTAACCGGATTCGCGGTTTCCATCGGTAAGCGGCTTCCGACGTCCTTCCTTCCGGAAGAGGATCAGGGCTATATCTTCGTCGCTATGCAGCTGCCCGACGCCGCATCGCTGCAGCGCACCTCGGAAGCGGCAAGAAAAGTCGAACAAATCATCATGCAAACTCCGGGGGTACAAGGAGTCACTTCCGTTGTCGGATTCAGCCTGCTGAGCTTCGTGCAAAACACATACAGCGCATTCTTCTTCGTCACCGAGAAGCCTTGGGACGAACGGAAGAAACCCGAAGAGCAATATGACGCCATCCGCGCGCATATCGGGCAGGCGCTATCTGAATTGCCCGAAGGCATTGCATTCTCGTTCTCTCCGCCCGCCATTCCCGGAATCGGTACATCCGGCGGAGCCACATTCATCCTCGAAGACCGTTCAGGACAGGATCTGTCATTCCTCACGGGGAATCTCGACAAATTCCTCGCTGCGGCCCGCAAACGGCCGGAACTCGGCGCCGTGGTCACTACCTACTTGCCGAACGTGCCCCAGGATTATGTGGACGTGGATCGCCTGAAGGTCGAGCGGCAGGGCGTCAACATCGCCCAGGTCTATCAGACTCTTCAAACCTTCATGGGCGGCTACCTTGTAAATTACTTCAATCGCTTCGGACGCCAGTGGCAGGTGTACGTCGAAGCCGAAGGCGATTACCGCACGAACGCTCGGAACATCAACCAGTTTTACGTTGCGAACGACAAAAACCAGATGGTCCCGCTCAGTGCTGTTACAAGCCTGAAATCGATTTCAGGGCCGGAGTTCACCATGCGCTACAACGAGTACCACGCTGCGGAAATCATCGCCACCGGCGCGCCTGGTTATAGCTCAGGCCAGGTAACCCACGCATTAGAGGAAGTGTTCGCCCAAACCATGCCGCATGAGATGGGCTTCGATTACATGGGCATGTCTTACCAGGAGCAGAAAGCGACCCAGGGTGTTCCGGCGTCCGCCATCTTCGGTTTGTCGCTTCTTTTCGTGTTCCTGATCCTGGCTGCTCAGTACGAGAGCTGGTCGCTTCCGTTCAGTGTTCTGCTCGGCACGCCCGTTGCGGTGTTCGGTGCGTACCTGTTCCTCTGGACGCGGCATTTCGATAATGACGTGTTCGCCCAGATCGGATTAATCATGCTGATCGGACTCGCGGCTAAGAACGCCATCCTGATCGTCGAGTTCGCGAAATCCGAGTACGAGCGGGGCAGGAGCATCGAAGACGCCGCGCTCACCGGTGCGCGGATTCGATTCCGGCCGATCATCATGACCGCGTTTGCCTTCATTCTCGGTTGCGTGCCGCTATGGACGGCAACGGGCGCCGGCGCAATTTCGCGCAGAATCATGGGAACGGCAGTCATTGGCGGAATGCTCGCCGCAACAGTAATCGCCATCTTTCTGATCCCTGTCACCTTCGACGTGGTTGAAAAGATTACTCATCGCGTCAAGCACGCCAAGAAACGGAAGAAGACCGAGGTGGTGCCGGAAGAACAGGAGGTCGTATGACGCGCGGCCTCACGTACATCGCACTCGCATCAGTTTTGATTCTGTCGGGCTGTACCGTCGGCCCGAACTACAGCCGGCCTCCGGTCAATGTTCCGCCCTCGTATCGCAATCAGACCCCGGAGGCACAGGCGAACGAATCAACCGTCAAATCTCTTGGGGATGAAAAATGGTGGACGGTCTTCAAAGATCCGGAACTTGAAAAGCTGATCCGGCAGGCACAGCAGTCGAACTACAATGCGCAAATCGCAGCCTCGCGCATTCTGCAATCGCAGCAGGAACTCACTATCACACGCGCCGATCAGTTCCCTACCGTGAACGGGACTTTAGAATTCCAAGGGCAGAAAGTTCCAGGCTTCGCGTTCAAATATTACTCGCTCGGAGGCGCTCTGAACTGGGATCCCGATTTTTGGGGCCGTTACCGGCGTGCAACCGAGGCCGCTCGCGCGAATATCCTGGCAGCGGAATGGAACCGTCAGGAAGTACTGCTCACGTTATTTTCGAACGTCGCCTCCGCTTACTTTCAGTTGCGCGAACTCGATCTCGAACTCGAAATTTCGAAACGAGCTCTCGAATCGCGCAAGCAATCCCTACAGCTGACCGAAACCTTGCTGAACGGTGGATCAGTCGGTTTGCTCGATGTCCGGCAGGCCGAACAACTCGTGGAAACCGCCGCTGCGCAGATCCCGGCGACGGAACAAGCCATTGGGCAGACCGAAGATCTTATCAGCACGCTAATCGGCGACAATCCGCACGATATCCCACGCGGCAAGCAGCTCGTACAAGAAGAACTGCCCTCGGATATTCCCGCGGGACTTCCTTCTCGGTTGCTTGAGCGACGGCCCGACATTCGCCAATCCGAGCAGCAGCTGGTTGCCGCAAACGCGCAAATTGGCGTGGCCCGCGCTCAGCTGTTCCCCAGCCTGCCTCTCACGGGTTCAGCGGGCCTCGTGAACAGCGCTCTCGGGAGCTTGTTCGTTGGCGGCGGCACAGGCTGGACCGCAGCCGCTCCTCTCACACAACCGATCTTCGAAGCGGGCCGCCTGCGAGCCAACGTTCGCCTCACCGAAGCCGAACAGCAGCAAGCGGTTCTGCAATATAAGCAAACCATCCAGCAGGCGTTCCAGCAGGTCGCCGATTCGCTCATCGCGTTTCGCAAATACCGCGAATACCGGGAACACGAGCAGGTGCTCGAAGATGCAGCCAAAAGCGCGTCGGATCTGAGCCATTTGCGGTATAACGCTGGTGCGACCAGCTACTTGGAAGTGCTCACGAACGAGACCAATTACTTTGCCTCCGAATTGAACGTCGCACGCGCCCAACTGAACGAGCGACTTTCGCTGGTTCAGGTTTACACCGCGCTTGGCGGCGGATGGGTGATGTAGGCTAACTCGCAAGAGTTTGAACTTGACCTGGCGGACACGCATAGAAGCTTCTAGTTATCGGACATCGGCCAAACTCAGCGACTGCCGTTCACGTGTCTCCCTTTCCGGGTGCCTGACGATCCAGGACTTGAATCGATCCGTATTGCGCATTCGCTGGACTGACACGCGCCCGAACTCCGCTTCTCGAAATGGCTACTCAAGTCTCTCGCAGTGACGAGAGCGGCTCTGAACCGGCGGCTCGTAAAGCGGGTAGAAGGCAAGCTGCCACGGCTGAACCGAGGACGCAGACGGCGACGCTAAACAAAACAACCGGATCCCTGGGGCTTACCTGGAACAACATTGCCGAAATGAGACGTGTTCCGGAAAATGTCAGGAGCAACCCGCACAGCAGTCCGCTCGCGCTGACAACTAGCGCAGATCGCATTACGTGAGCAATGATGCGCGACGGCGGCGCGCCCAGTGCCTGACGAACCGCAATCTCCCGCACTTGAGACTGAATGCGGCAGGAGGCCAAACCATAGACACCGATCATGGCCAGTAGGGCACCGAGAACGGCAAGTCCCGTCAGGAGGGCGGCGGTAAAGCGAGGCCGAGCGACGGAGTTATTGAGGCGATCGTCAATCGTCTCCAGTTTGCTGACAGGCTGTTCGGGGTCGGCGTGCGCAACGACGTCTCTGAACATCGTGCCGATACTCGAGGGGGGCAAAGACGATTGCAGAATTACGCCTAGTTCGCGTAGACGCTGGCCTTCGGTTTGCTCGTACGGCGTATAAACAATGGGTTCCGGCGCGGTCGACAACCCGGATGACTTTACGTCTCCGACGATGGTGTACCAGCCATTGCTGTCTCCCATAAGACGGTGGCCAATTCCGTTCTCATGCGAGAAATAACGCCGGGCAAATTCACGGTTGAGCACAACGACTTCGGGGGCATGCGATGCGTCCGAGTCGCGGAGTAGACGGCCTGCAAGCAGCGGGATATGGAGGATATTGAAGTAGCCGGCGCTGACGTTTTGCGGCCTCATGAGCGCCTTTTGCCGGCTGTTTACGGCCAAAGGGCGGCCGTCGATTCTGACAGTGTTGGTGGCGTGCCAGGCGCCCGGAGGGATCTCAGTTGCGATCGAAACGGCCGCCTGCTCTACACCAGGAATCGACTTACTGTTCATCAGGATCTGACCGATAAAGTCGAGTTCGCGTCGACTGTCTTTATATTTGGATGAACTCAGGTTCAGAGTAGCCACGATCACGTGCCGCGATTGGATGCCGAGATCCCGGTAGCGCATATTCCAGAAACTACGAACGGTCAATACGGCGCTCGTCGACAGGCCGACAACGATGGCGATCTCTGCTGCCGCAATAACCGAAAGGAGTAGATAATGGTGACGTGCGCCAGCGACAGACGGCTGTTCCGTTTTTATCGCCGCATCCATTCGCACGTCGCTCATGCGCAGGGCCGGTACCAGCCCGAATAGACTGACGACTACTGGCAGCAGGGCGGCCGTAAATAGCAGGACGGTGGCGTCGATGGGCAATTCTGCGTAGAGACTTGCGTCGTATGAAGGCATGGCGGCGAGGGCGTTGCGGATCCCGAAGGCTAGTAACAGGCCCAAGGCCCATGCCGCGATCGCGATGAGCACGTTTTCGGCCATGAGTTGCGCGACCAGCCTGGAACAGGAAGCGCCGAGCGCGCGGCGCATCGCCAATTCCCGCTCCCGTTTCAGCATCTGGGCGAGCGCCAAACTGCCCAGGTTCGCGCAGGCCACGAGCAGAAACAGCAGTGCGCCTGCGACCAAAACTGACGCGGTCAGACGTTCATTGCCGAAGAGGTACGTTCGCAATCCAAGAGCTTTGATTGTAATCGTGGGATGGAACGGCGGGACGGGCAGATGAGCCTGTATGGCGGCGATATCGTCGTGCGCCTGGCGTAATGTGACTCCGGGCTTGAGGCATCCGATCACGCTATGAATAATTGTGAGGACACGTCCGTCTCTGGCCAGCTCGGCAGCCTCATCCTTTGCAAGCGGGGTGATTATTTGCACGTCGCTATCGCCAGGGAAAACAAATTTAGGCGGCAGCACCCCAACCAGCACATACGGCTGATCGTCGATGCGGATTGGTTTGCCGGTAACACGCGCAGCGGCACCGAGACGATCGCGCCAGAAACGGTACGAGACGATAGCAACGCGCTCGCCTCCGGCGATGTCTTCCTCGCGGGTGAAATTGCGCCCAAGCATCAGGTTCACGCCGAGAATAGGCAATGCGATGCAGACGCGCGAGCCGAATGAACCTCGAGCGGCCGACCCAAGCCCGTCACGATGTGGGTGTCTTCGTTGATTCCAGCTAAGGCCTGAAACGTATGATTGAACCGGCGCCAGTCGAGGAAATCTGGAGTGATCGTAATTTCGTCCGTGCTGTTCGCCTTCAGGACTTCGGTCAGCCAGACGAGTCGTTGCGGATCAGTGTACGGCAAGGGGCGTAAGATAACCGCATTCAACAAAGTGAACATGGCTGTCGCGATGCCCATTGCCAGAGCTAGACAGCCGAGAGCCGCAATAGAGTACGCGGGGCTGTGGCGGAGACGCCTTGCGGCCAGGGTGGCGTCTCGCCAGAGATTTTCCATGAGATTGAACCGCCCAATGTCGAAGACCCATTCCTTGAGTAGCGACGTATTGCCCAGACCGATGGGATTCCCTTGCCCAGCCGTCATTTCACGGTGAAAGGCAAGTTCTCTTTCGAGATCGGCTGTGAGGCGTCTTCGCCGTAGCAGCTTCCAAACGAATTTGCGAACGTGCCTCATCGCGCGAGCACGTGCTGCACGGCGGCCGACAGCCGGGTCCAGTTCTCTTCCTCCGCGGCGAGAACTCTCTTCCCGCGAGCGGTGATCTTGTAGTACTTGGCCTTGCGGTTGTTCTCCGAAAGCCCCCAGGACGAAGAGATGCACCCGTCCAGTTCTAAACGGTAAAGAGCTGGGTACAAAGAGCCTTCCTCTACAGTCAATACTTCGTCCGAAAGCAGATGGATTGTCTGAGCGATTGCATAACCATGCATCTGCTCACGCCTGAGCGCATGCAAAATCAGCAGGTCCAGGGTGCCCTGCCCCTCAAATCAGAACTTTGGGAAGCTCCCGTACAACGGACGATCCGGAATTTGAGAATCTTACGAAGGTCACCTGAGAATCGCAACTTCATCAAACAGCTCGCGCTGCAAGATCGAGTCGCGTTTACAACAGCTAACTCATCGCCCCGATCGCGGCCCGGAGAATCAGGCGGGGTTCTGTCACATCCTGCACCTGCTCCGGTGTGATACCTGCCGCCACTTCTTCCAGAACTAAACCGGCTTCTGTCACACGGATCACCGCCAGCTCCGTGATAATCATGTCGACAACCTTCAGTCCTGTGATTGGCAGCGTGCAGCGTTTCAGAATCTTGGGCGCGCCGTTCTTTGTCGTGTGCTCCATCGTGACGATAACCCGGCGCGCGCCGGCCACCAGATCCATTGCGCCGCCCATGCCTTTGACGACCTTGCCGGGCACCATCCAGTTCGCCAGATTCCCTGTCTCGTCGACTTCCATTGCACCCAGAATGCTCAGGTCGACGTGCCCGCCGCGGATCATCGCGAACGATTCGGCGCTCGAAAAATAAGCGCTCCCCGGCAGTTCCGTCACGGTCTCTTTCCCGGCATTGATCAAGTCAGCATCTTCGGAACCAGAAAACGGAAAGGGGCCGACACCCAGCATTCCGTTCTCGGACTGCAAAATCACGTCGATCGCTTCGGGCACGTAGTTCGCCACCAGAGTCGGCATCCCGATGCCGAGATTGACATAGAAGCCATCCTGCAGTTCCCTCGCCGCGCGCTTCACAATGCGCTCGCGCTTCTCAACATCGCTCCCACGCGGTGAAGTTGTTGTGGTCATGCGCGCCTCTGACGAACGGTTCTGCGCTCAATACGCCGTTGGTATTTCTCGCCCTGAACGATCCGCTTCACGTAGATGCCCGGGGTCATTACCGAATCGGGGTCGATCTCGCCAGGGTCCACCAGGTGCTCCACCTCGGCAATCGTCATACGCGCTGCCGTCGCCATCATCGGGTTGAAGTTGCGAGCTGTCTTCCGATACACGAGGTTGCCAAGGCGGTCGCCTTTCCATGCCTTCACGAGGGCGAAATCTGCCTTCAGTGCTCGCTCCAGCACGTACGCGCGTCCATCGAATTCACGTACTTCTTTGCCTTCTGCGACCACCGTGCCCACACCGGTCGGCGTGTAAAAAGCCGGAATTCCGGCGCCGCCTGCCCGGATCCGCTCGGCGAGCGTGCCCTGCGGAATCAGCGTCATTTTCAACTTGCCGGCAATCACCATGGACTCGAGCAGTTTGTTCTCTCCCACATAACTGCCGATATGTGAAGCAATCAGACCCGACTCCAACATCAGCCCCATGCCAAAGCCATCCACGCCCATGTTGTTGCTGATGGTATGCAGACCCTTGACGCCCTTCCGCACCAGTGCGGCGATGAGGTTTTCCGGAATCCCGCACAGGCCAAAGCCGCCCAGCATCACCGTCGCACCATCAAAAACGTTCGCCACGGCTTCATCGGCAGTGGCGACGACCTTATTCACGAACCGATCCTCCGCCCGCGATGATACCAGCGTAATGTTGGTGAATCGGGATTATCGGTGGGCAGAACTTTGCGGCTCGCGTAGACTCGCCGCAAGAGCACTTGCAGCTTTCGAGGCAGGCTGCCGGTTGAGTTCGCGACAGATGGTGCGCCCCGCTTCGGCTATTCGTTGCAGGTCGACACCGCTTTGAATCCCCATGCCGTCCAGCATGTAGACAACATCCTCCGTGGCTACATTTCCCGCCGTACCCGGCGCATACGGGCAGCCGCCCAGACCGGCAACCGAAGCATCGATTACCGCAACGCCCAGTTCGAGCGAGGCGAGAATATTTGCGAGAGCTTGACCCCACGTATCGTGATAGTGCACCGCGAGTGAGTGAATCGGAACGCGCTCTGAAACTGCCGCGATCATGCGCTGCGCCTTCAACGGTGTACCTACTCCG
>JAFAUR010000764.1 GCA_019243205.1 Acidobacteriaceae bacterium
TGCGCGCAACAACACGCTGCTTCAATTTCAGGCGGACCTCCTCGGCATCCCTGTCGTGCGGCCCGCCATCACCGAGACCACCTCGCTCGGAGCCGCCTATCTCGCCGGACTCTCCGTCGGATTCTGGAAAGATATGAGCGAAATCGAGGGCCAGTGGAAGGCTGAACGTACGTTCGAACCCCAGAAGAGCAAAGACGAAATGCAGAATATGCAAAGCCGGTGGCAGGAAGCTTTGAACCGTTCACGCGATTGGGCTGACTCGCCAAAAGGGAAAGGTCGACAATGACACGCTCCGAAATGATGAATCGCCTTCGTTCCCATCCGGCTGAGTGGGACATCATCGTCATCGGCGGAGGAGCTACCGGCGTGGGTGTCGCAATCGACGCAGCTTCGCGCGGCTACGACACGCTGCTGCTTGAACGCAGTGACTTTGGCAAGGGCACGTCGAGCAGAAGCACCAAGCTTGTGCATGGGGGCGTGCGCTACCTGGAGCAGGGCAATGTCTCGCTCGTCATGGAAGCCCTGAAAGAACGCGGCATGTTGCGTCAGAACGCGCCCCATCTCGTCAGTGATCTCGCCTTCATCGTTCCGAACTACGACTGGTGGGAGGCTCCCTTCTACGGTCTCGGTCTGAAGCTGTACAACCTGTTATCCGGCAAATACGGCTTCGGCCCTTCAAAAATCCTTTCGCGTGAAGAGACTCTCGACCGCCTGCCCACTATCAACAAGGACGGTCTGCGTGGCGGCGTCGTTTACTACGATGGCCAGTTCGATGATTCGCGCCTGCTGATCAACATGGTGATCACCGCTGCCGAGCAGGGCGCCACACTTCTCAATTATTGTTCCGTCTCAGGCCTGACAAAGGACTCAGAAGGCTTCGTGAACGGAGTAACAGGACGAGACGAAGAAACGGGCGAAGAATTCAGCGCGCGCGGCAAAACCGTGGTCAATGCCACCGGCCCGTTCAGTGATGCAATCCGCCGCTTGGCCGACCCATCCATCGAACCGATGATTTCACCGAGCCAGGGTATTCATCTGGTCTTCGATCGATCGTTCCTTCCCGGGGATGCGGCCATTATGGTCCCCCATACGAGCGACGGGCGCGTCATGTTTGCCATACCTTGGCACGGCCACACGCTTGTCGGAACCACCGATACCGCTATCGTTGAATCGGTCGCGGATCCCTCTCCGCAGGAAGAAGAAATCGAGTTCCTGCTCAAAACGGCCGGCGAGTACCTGCACCATCCGCCCACCCGCGACGACGTTCTCAGTGTGTTTACCGGAATCCGGCCGCTTGTGAAAGCCGTCGGGGCGAAGAACACGGCGGCGCTCTCTCGCGATCACACCATCCACATTGACGAATCCGGCTTGCTCAATATCGCCGGCGGGAAATGGACCACTTACCGTCACATGGCGGAAGACTGCGTGAATCATGCGGCAACGCTCGGAAAACTTCCCGAGCGCGACTGCATCACCCGGCGTCTCCCCATTCACGGACACGCTGAACGGACAAACCGCGCCGATTCGCTGTCGATCTATGGATCGGACGCATCCCGCATCCGTGCGTTGATCCACACGCAACCCGAACTCGATGAGAAGCTGAGCGAAGAACTGCCCTACATCACAGCCGAAGTGGTCTGGGCCGCGCGGAATGAAATGGCAAGAACGGCCGAAGACGTCTTGGGCCGCCGGACTCGCGCGTTGTTCCTGAATTCGAAAGCCGCCATCGCCGCTGCGCCCAAAGTCATTTCGATCCTCGCCCGCGAACTGGAACGGGATTCCCAGTGGGAGTCTTCGCAGCTCTCGGAATTTCAGAAAATTGCTGAACCATTCGAAATCACAACCGCGAGCGGCATGACGCAACGTTCTTATTGATCATCCGGATCGGTTGCCTTCCGCTTGTCATTGATGAAAAAACTGGCTTTGAGAGGAGCCGCAATGGTTTTGAATGGCCGCGGACCCCAGACGTACGAAAAGAACGACTGTAAATCGTTATCGGCTCGCGCATCCGCAAATTGAAGCGCACCTTGCTTCACCGCGAAGTTGCCTTCGACAAAACGGAGAATGCTGCCGAAATCGTGCGCGACGTTGTCGATGTAATGGCCCGGCGTGTAAGCGGAAATAACAATCAGCGGTACTCGGAAACCCAGTTGATACCCGCCTTGCGGATAGCCCAAGATGGGCGGCGGCACGTGATCGTACCATCCGCCCCAGTCGTCCCACGTGATAAGAATGGCCGTGTTCCTCCAATAACCGGTGCCGTTGTCGCAAGCTGTACTGCTGCCGATCGCATTGACAATCGAGGCGACCCAGGACGGTCCGCCGCCATCGTTTCCGGCCGCGTGATCGGAATTTTGACCGCTCGGAATCACCCAGCTTAAGTTCCGCAGATTGCAGCTCGCGATGTCCGTCAGCACGTCAGCCGGTTTCAGATCCACGTTGCTTGCCCAGAGCTGCCCTTCGCACACGCCTCCCGGGCCGCTCGATTCGCAAATATGTTGAATCGCATCGGGCGCCGTCCAGATAGAGCCGGCACTCGGTGCGTAGTAACGCCAGGTGATGTTCGAGGGTAGAACATCGGGAAGGGTCTGATGCTCGAAGCAGGGATAGATACGCTGGCTCGGATCCTCGAGGCCGGACGGCCCGACTAGCTGGACCGTAGTCGTGCTCTCGGCGATGCAGCCGGCGATAGCGCTCGTGCCGGAAATGCCCGTGCCGCTCATGTTCTCCGCTGCGAAAATACCGGCTGCATCGTCGGCGGCCGTGGGCGCCGAAGTCCCTCCGAATATGAATTGGTGCGCCGGGAAGCT
>JAFAUR010000993.1 GCA_019243205.1 Acidobacteriaceae bacterium
TCCACTGATTTGGCCAAATTCAGTTGAGGTCACTTTACCTGGAAGCACGTATCTCAGGCCCAACTTCCTAACCTGCGGAGCCGGCTGGTCTGGATTCGTAACTCTTCGCAACTACCGGCGACCAATCGACCTGAAGTGAGTTCTGTCCGGATGATTATCGGCAACTAAAGTAGCCACGCCGCTCGGAAGATTGAAGCTGATGGGAGTAGCTGTCTCCCTTCGTTCCATTCTGGTGCGCCACAGCTCTGTTGTGACTCGGCGGATCGAAAGCCAGATAGTAACTCGCCTCTTGAAAAACGGTTCGATCGGTAACCGTTCTTCGAAACAGCCAAATCTCTAGTAACCTGCGCTTCGCTGGCCTAGTAGCCCGTCTTCGCCGGTTCCGCCTCCTCAGCCTCAGCCTTCTCGGCCTTTGGCAGTTTGAAGTATCCCACTACGCCGATTCCGACGAGCATCGCAGCGCTTGCATAATACAGGTTCTGAATCCCAATCTTCTCCGCCACCGGGCCAGCGACGAACATCGAGATCACCTGCGACCCCGCGACCAACGACATCAGGCAGCTCATTACTCGTCCTAAGAGTTCGTGCGGTGTCTCGTGCTGGATCAGCGTCGTCGCCGTAATAAAAATGGCGGACGCAGACAGGCCCAATCCGAGCATTCCCACCGCGGTCGATCCCATGGCGCCGAACGCCACTGTGGTCAATACCGCTATGCCCATTCCGCCCAGACCGTAAACCACCAGATTCTGCTGCGGGATGTGCCGCGCAAACCGTGTGAGCAACTGCGTCCCGACGATCATGCCGATGCCGATCAGGGTATTCAGCACGCCGAACACCCCGGACGTCGAGTGCAGTACATCGCGTACGTAGATGGAGAGCAGCGCGCCGAAGCAGCGCATCGCGAATATCCCCGCCGTCATCGAGAGAATCACAAAAGAAATCGTCGAGTGCTTAAAGATGAAGCCAAATCCCTGCCGCATCGAATCGAGCACCGCGCTCGATTCCGTGCGCACCGCTGGTCGCTCGATGGTCAGCGTCATTACCAGCGCCGCTGAAAAGAAAAAACTGAAGCTGTCGTAGAGGAAACAGGAGTTCGCACCGACAAGCTGCACCAGCTCTCCGGCGACGCTCGGGGCCACAATCAGCGACCCCTGCTGTGCCTGCGACATCAATCCATTCACTGCCATCAGCCCCGCCATCGGGACCAGCGTGCGCACCGCCACCGATTGCGCGGGAACGAAGAAGGCGGAGACCACGCTCATCGTGAACAGGATGGCGTAGACCACGTACAGGTCGTGCACAAACACCAGCGCCAGCACCAGCACGCCGCGGATCAGGTCGCTGGCGATCATCGTCCGCTTTAAGTGCCACCGGTCCACGAAGACGCCGGCTAGCGGGCTGACGATCGCCAGCGGCGCCATAAACGACACCAGCACCATCGCCACCTGCGTCGCCGTACCGTGCAGGTTAAACGTCACCACAGCGATGATCGCGAACACCGCCAGAAAGTCCCCGAACACGCTGACAATCTGCGCGATCCACAGGCGCCGCACGGGCCGAAGCCGCAAGACGTCACTAAAAGATAGAGGTGTCCCTGTTGTGGCCATATATTGAAATCCCCTTCCGAAGGCGGTAATACGCGATCTCAATTCCCGCGAGAACCAACGTTCAACGCCTTCTCGTCAGACTAACCGAATGAGGGCTGGGAAGTCGAGGGTTTAGGTCCATCAAATGTGGACTTTATTTCTCTTGTTATCAATGCGTTAGACATCCAGCGAGGCGGGTTGCTATTCTTAAATTGGGTACAGCATTGTGCCCGCTCTGACTCGATAACCACCCTTGCTTGCTGTGGGCGCTGCACAACGCCCACATTGCCGATAAACGGCGCATCGATCTACCCTTGGCGACTAGGCAGGATCTTTCGACCTAAAACAATTGACCAAGGCTTGCGGAGATCAGTCGGATTGCTGTCACCAGCATCGCAGAGCCAGGAGCACAGGTATCCCCATCGAGCGCGTGGTCTGCGTTTACGAATCGCTCTACTTACCAAAAAGCTATGTCTTCGTACGAGGTGCAAGAATCGTTGAGTATAGAAGCGGCCCGCACGATGAATTCCGTTCTTCGGACAAATGAAAATACCCAGTAACCATGCCGCAGATCACAAGATCAAGCGTGAGAATTGGATAACTATAGATCTTACCTTTAGAGTCGGCTCGTGGCAGGAACTGACGAATGTAATCACCAGGGGTCGCGAACAGTTGGAGTGCTTACCCCGAGCGGAGCTTTGGTTTTGGGGCGTGTCCTGCAATAGTCATGTGCTGATCCCGTAGATTATCACGCCAAGCCCAGACGTGTAACTCAAAAATCCTTCCCATTGCTACTGAAACAGTGAGAGATCAATTGCCTCACCCATCGCCTGATAGCCCGCATCTCCCGGATGAAGCCGGTCACCTCCGTCATACTTCGGCAGGATCTGATCAGGATGAGCCGGGTCCTGCACCGCTTTCTCAAAGTCAATCACCCCGTCAAACGCGTGACTCGTTCGAATCCACTCGTTGACGGCCTTGCGCTTCGCTTCCTTCTCCGGCGTGAAATAGCCTGGAATGGTGGTTCCGCTAAAAGGGGTAAGTGTGCCGCCGAAAACCTTAATCCCGTTTTCGTGCGCACGTTCAATCATTTGCTTCAAAGCCCCAATGATCTCGTCCGCTGTGACCGCCTCGCTCAGCGGAGCGGATTGGCCCGGATGCCCAATGTCGTTAATTCCCTCCAGTACAATCACGTATCGCACGCCCGGCTGTCCTAGGACATCACGTGTGAAACGCGCCAAAGCATTCACGCCGAACCGTACATCCACTGCCGGATCATGCAAAAGCCGGTTTCCCCCGATACCCTCATCCAGCACGCCGAAACTATCCTGTTTCTTTTGAGCCAGGAGCCGGTTAGCAAGAATATTCGGCCAGCGTCGGTTCGCATCAGTGGTCGACCGTGCGCCATCGGTAATTGAATCTCCAAACGCAACAATCGTAGCTGCCGAAGCTGGGGCGAGGACGTCCAATCCGGTCAGAAATACCCAGGAAGTCAGCGTGGTTGCTTCTGCGAGCGATGGAGTGCCGGTAACATCCCCGGATGCAATATAAGAAGTCTGCTGCGCTGCATAGTGGATACCCGCGCCGGTTGTGGGCTTCGGCAGAAAGAGGCTGATTGCGACATCGCCCGAGGCGGGGATCTCTAAGGAGACCGGATCACTCAGCACGGTAGCGTCTTCCGGAATCAAGACCGAAGATCGCCCACCGAATGTCAGCGCGTGATCGGAAGCAGCCACAATCGCAGACTGCGAATCACGTAAGGCAATGTGTGCCGCACCAATGGTAATCGGTTCGCGGCCATAAGCATTCGATAGCCGGACGCGTACGGTACTTCCTCCGGCGCTCGTGTGTACAATTTCCCGAATCGTCTGGTTCGAAAACAACAGTTTATTCGCCAGCATCTGCGCCGCATTCGCATCAGGAGGCGCCGGACTAGCCCCCCAAGTCCCGATCCAATGCGTTTCGTCGGCTGCCCACGCCCACGCACAAGAGAAAACAACTGCCAAAACAATTTTCATGCTCGCCGCTATCGTATCGTGCCACATACAACACAACGGGCCAAACCGTATACTTCAAATTGTGCTGCGAGCCGTTTCTCTCTTCCTAACCTTGACCGCAGTCGTCATCAGGATTT
>JAFAUR010000046.1 GCA_019243205.1 Acidobacteriaceae bacterium
CGCGAGATCCGCCACCTTCTGCCCGGCTTCGTGCCGCTTCAATATCCCAATGATCTGCTCTTCACTGAATCGACCGCTTTTCATTTCCCTTTCTCCTAGTCTCAGAATTTCTAATTATTTCCGGACCAGTTTCCGGGAGGCAGGTCACCGTGACGATGAATAATGCGCTGAACCATCGCCAATCCGATCCCCGTGCCCTCAAATTCATCCACTTTGTGGAGACGTTGGAACACTCCGAACAGTTTGTCGACGTACTTCATATTGAAACCGACCCCATTATCCTTCACAAACACCACCACGCCATCGCTTGGTTTGTCGGTACATCCTATTTCAATCTGGGGTTGCGGGCACGTACGAGTGAATTTGACGGCATTAGAGATCAAATTCGTGAGCGCAAGTTTCAACATTGATCGGTCACCGTACAGATTGGGCAGCGGCCCAATTTTCCAGGTCACATTGCGCGCTTCGGTCTCCTGCCAAACCTCGTTCTGAACTTCCTTTACAAGCTGTTCCAAGCTCACCATGGTCTGGCGGGTCTCGGCACGTCCGATGCGAGAAAAGGCCAGGAGGTCATCAATCAAGGTGCCCATCCGTTTCGCTGATTCCTGGATCATCAGCACATATCGCCGCCCCTTCACATCCAGACTTGACAACGCGGTTTTTTGCAGCAGCTCCCCATAACCGATCATGTGGCGAAGTGGGGCACGCAAATCATGGGAGACGGAATAGGCGAAGGCTTCCAACTCCTTATTTATGGCTTCGAGCTCACCGGATCGTCTCGTGAGTTGCTGGTTCAGCCCGCGAATATCCTCCTCCCGGTGCTTGCGCCCGGTGATGTCGCGGATCGCGCCCGAAACCAGCGTGCCCTCCTCCGTCTCCAGCGGACTGAGGCTGATCTCGACCGGAAACTCTGTTCCGTCTATCCGACGTCCGTACAGCTCCAGACCTGCACCCATCGGCCGCAGCCGAGGCTGCGCGAAGAAGCCGGTGCGATGTTCAGGGTGCCGGCCCCGAAACCGTTCGGGCACAAGAATCTCAATCTCCTTCGTCAACAGCTCTTCGCGCTGATACCCAAACAGCTTCTCTAGCTGCGCGTTGACCAGCACGATCTTACCCTGCCGATTCACCACCACCATCGCATCCGGAGCGCATTCCAGAAGCCCGCGAAATTTCTTCTCGGCCACCTTGCGTTCCGTGATGTCGTTTTCGGTTTCGAGGATCGCGATCGGGTTCTCGTGTTCATCTCGCTGCAACGACCACCGGCTCGCCACCACCACACCAGTTCCATTTGCTGTTGTTTTCGTGAGCTCCCCTTCCCAGCGGCCGGTGCGGAGCAGTTCCGTGTGAATCTCGTCGAACGGCACTGGAAACACTATTCGTAAGAGTTCGTGAGTGCGTTTTCCGACGGCCTGCTCAGCCGTCCACCCGTATAACTCTTGGGCGCCGCGGTTCCAGTAGGTGATGACACCGTTCATATCGCGAACAAAAATCGGATCATGGGTGAGATTGAGCAGACTCGCCTGCTGGGTCCGTAACGCCACTTCCCGCTGGAGCTCATCGCGAGATTGCATAAGGTTACGTTCAACCCGGCGGCGGAGCGCGCTGAACCAGGTGATCAGTAACGCAAACAGTATGAACACCACATAATGCGGAACATCTGCGACACTGACATACAAACTGTGACGGGGCTCCGTGAAGTAGTAGTTGAAAGCTAAGGCTGAAAGTCCAAGCGCAAGTACGGCCGGTCCAACGCCTGCATACCAGACGCTTACGTCGATAGCAATTAGGAAACCCGGGAATTCCACACCTCGGAACTCGAGGTGGTCCAAAACAAGGGCAAAGCCGAGCGCAATGGCCACGCACGATACTGCAAGGCCGTTAGCGCAGAACCACGGATGGGATGCTCGACGATAACGGCTTTTTGCGGGTCATCGCTGATTAACCACGCGCGCTGTTGATTCTCTTATCCCCCCGCCATTGCGAATTCTCACAGAGTGACCCTAGCGTGTTGACCGGTTGGCACTCTGGCGCTGCCCAAACGCACTCGTGGTCCACGTTCTATCAGGCGTTAGCCTCACTTTCCCCTTAGCGGATTCTTCCATTTTGCAGCCGAGTCGGCGGCGCGTGCATACCTCAAAAGTGGTATGAAAAGATTCCGACGCGGAGGGATTCGGCCCCCGACTCACCACAGATATGCTACTGACTTAGCGCCCGTAGTATACCCGAGCTCAGTCGCATTTGTTGCATTTGGGCGATACTACCGATGATAGTGGATTGAATCAAGGAACTGCCCTTCGGGTAGATGCGGCGCGGTCAGCTTTGGATCCCGCACGAGACAGTCCTCTATGCGTCCTCAAGCATTCGCGCGTTCAAGCTGGGGAGGCATACTTCTGCTGGTGTTGTGTATCGCGCTGAGCAGTTGCCAAACAAACACTGGCCGATCAATCCAATTCACCAAAATTCCACCCGCTGCGGAGGGTGGCCGGGAAAGAGTCGATATTATCGCGGGCCGCGTCATTGGCGCTCACCGGGGTCAGAAGATTGTTATCTATGCCCGAAGCGGGACGTGGTGGGTTCAGCCTTGGCCTGACCGACCGTTCATACCTATTCGAGCGGATTCAACGTGGAGCACCGAGACTCATCTCGGCTTCGAATACGCGGCGCTATTAGTAGAGCCAGAGTATCAGCCACCGCCCACCATGGATATCGCTCCCAGACAAGGTGGTTCCGGTGGTCCTCGTCACGATTGTGAAGGGCACTGGCAAGCCCACCTTTGCCGCAACGAAGCCACTGCAGTTTAGCGGGTACGATTGGAGTGTTCGAACGATCGCTAGCGATCGCGGAGGTACGAATAACTTATACAGTGGTGAAAACACCTGGACCGATGCGAGAGGTGCGCTGCATATGCGCACGACCAAAAACTCAGGCAGATGGTCGTGCGCGCAAGTAGTTTTAAATCGCGGACTCGGCTATGGCACTTACATCTTGGTAATGCGCGATGCTTCCCATTTAGAACCAGCCGCCGTTTTCAGCATGTATACGTTTGATCAGTGGGCCGGAGACCAACATTACCGGGAAATGGATGTCGAGATCAGCCGTTGGGGCGATCCCACCAACAAGAAGAACGCGCAGTATGGCCTTGAACCCTTCTACGTTCCCGGAAATGTATTTCCATTTGCGATTCCGTCGGGCACCATAACGCACTCGATGCACTGGGAATCTGCACGTGTGAGTTTCAAGACCATCCGCGGAGCGTCGATCGACACCACCGGCCCCCTGATTTCTGCACATGAATTTGCCTCGGGGGTGCCTTCGCCTGGTCAGGAAAAACTCCATTTGGACTTGTACGTGATCGCGAGCGACAAGTACCCTCTGCGGAAGGACAGCGAGGTCATTGTTGAGAAATTTGAGTACTTTCCGTAGCAGCTATTCGGGAAGGCATCGGTTACTCAAATGGATGGTGGCCGCAATGGCAGCGGCGTGTCTTGCAGCGTCGGCATCAGCCATCGATTCGAATCCAGCGGTATCGCAATACGTGCGCTACTTCTGGGGTAGTGACAAAGGTTTCCCGGGTGGCACTGTATACGCATTTGCGCAAACTCCTGATGGCTATCTGTGGATTGGAACGGACAAGGGCCTGATCCGCTTCGACGGCTTGGCCTTTCAGAAGTTCGAACCGGCCAGTCCCTTTTCATTTCAAATTGGTCCGGTGCGAAAGCTGATGACGGACGCTTACGGAAATCTCTGGGTGTTATTGCAGAGTACAAAGCTTCTACGTTATAAGGGCGGCCAGTTCGAGCTGATCCATGGCGAGGCTGAGAACGGTATCACCGCAATCGGCCAGAACACTCGTGGAGCCGTTTTGTTGTCGTCGCTTGCGATAGGCACTCTCAGTTATGACGGCGAGCGATTTGCGACACTGCTTTCCCCACCTGCCTTCGCTGACTCTCCGTCCCTCAGAGCGCCAGGAAATCCTGACGAACTGTCAAGCCGTTTAAGTTGGTCAAGTGGACACGAGCCGCACGGCTTGGCCGCACCGGACGACGCGGTGATTTCGATGGCGGGAACCACCGACGGTAGGATTTGGCTCGGCACGCACGACAAAGGGCTGTTTTACCTCACTGCGGGGCGCGTTTCCGCAGCGAATGGTTTGACCAATAGCCAGATTAATTGCCTTCTGCCGGCTGAACGCGCCGATTTATGGATAGGGACTTCGACCGGTGTCGTGCGTTGGAATGGAGCAGAGCTTACACACGATAGTGTGCCACGCTCCCTTTTCAACGCCGATGTTCTTTCGATGATTCGAGATCGGGACTCTAACATATGGGTAGGTACGACCCGCGGACTGGTGAGATTCGACACTCACAGCGCTTCTGCTCCGTCAAAAGATCTTCCTGAATCTGGTGCAGAAGTGACCGCACTCTTCGAGGATCGCGAAGGAAACATATGGACAGGTGGCCAACGAGGTATTGAGCGGCTTCGTGATAACGGATTTGTCAATTTTTCAGTACCCGGTCTGCGACCCCAAAGCATGGGCCCAGTTTACGTCGACCCGAATGGCTATACCTGGTTTGCTCCCATTGATGGTGGTCTGCGCTGGTTGAAGGCGGAGAAAGGCGGAGCTGTCACAGCAGGAGAACTGACCCATGATGTTGTCTATTCAATCAGCGGCCGCGGCAAGGACCTATGGCTTGGATGACAACGGGGTGGGTTGACTCATATTGGCGACATCCACGGCTCGTTCACAAGCAGGACGTACACCCAGGCTGAAGGACTCGCTCAAAACAGCGTTTTTGCGGTTTATGAGAGTCACGATGGAACGGTCTGGGCCGGCACTTTGAACAGCGGCTTAAGCGAATTCAGAAACGGCCGCTTCACGACCTTCACGACCGCTGATGGTTTGGTCTCTAATTCGATTTCTTCGATTGCGGAGAGTGCCGACGGGATTATGTGGTTTGGGACTCCAAATGGCCTTAGTCAGATGTCAACAGCCGGCTGGCGAAACTACACTGTCCACGACGGGTTGTCCTCTCAAGATGTGCTCTGTCTTCTGGAAGATTCTAGCGGAGTCTTGTGGATCGGAACCTCTGATGGCCTCGCCTTCCTGACCCGTGGCCAGATTCGCGTGCCTCGCGGGGTGCCGAGTGCGTTGCAGGAACAAATACTCGGAATGGCAGAAGACAGGGACGGATGGCTCTGGGTGGCCACAACCGATCACGTCATTCAGGTGAAACGCAGTAGCTTGATACAGAGCACTCTAAGCTTCCGATCTTCGGGCGTATGGTGTTGAGGACGGATTGCAAGGCAGCGAGGGCGTGAAGCGGTACCAATCCGTTTTCGCAGATTCGCGAGGACGAATATGGTTTTCGTTGAATCGAGGCCTTTCTGTTGTCACTCCCACACGCGCCACAGTCAATCTGGTCCCGGCACTTGTGCACATCGAGCAAGTTTCTGCTGACGGCAAACTATTGGACCTGGTCGGCGGCATAGTTGTGCCGCCCGGACAGCAAAGAATTACATTTCGATATGCGGGCCTGAGTTTTGCCATTCCCGAGCGCGTCCGATATCGATATCGGTTGGACGGGCTCGATCATAGCTGGAGCGAACCAGTCGCAACGCGGGAGGCAGAGTACGCGAACCTGAGCGGCGGTTCATATCGATTTCGGGTTATGGCCTCCAATCGTGACGGAATGTGGAATGGGCCTGAGGCGGCGATCGAGTTTGTCGTCAAGCGAGCATTCTGGCAGAACTGGTGGTTTCGCTTGATGTGCATACTTTGTGCCGGGTTGGCGACGTTGTTCGCTTACCGGCTACGGTTGTACCACTCGACTCGGCTACTCAACGTGCGTTTCGAGGAAAGGCTCGCTGAAAGGTCACAGATCGCCCGAGAGTTGCACGACACTTTGTTCCAAGGTCTGCTTAGCGCATCTATGCAGCTAAATGTGGCAATCGACCAATTGCCCGCCGAGTCGCCTGCGCGACCCGCCATGAATCGTGTTGTGAAAGTGATGGAACAGATTGTGGAGGAGGGGCGGAATACGGTTCGCGGGCTACGCTCAACAATCGATAACGCGCACGAGCTCAAAACTGCACTCTCGCAAGTCCCGGGGCAACTCGGCAAGGAACAAGATGTCGATTTTCGAATTATCGTGGAAGGCCGACCTTTGCCATTGCAGCCGGCTGTTCGAGACGACGTTTATTGCATCAGCCGAGAGGCGTTGGTGAATGCGTTTACGCATTCGGGCGCAAGCAATATTGACGTGCAACTGCAGTACGACCCCGTTCAATTGCGCATTGTAGTCCGCGACGACGGTTGCGGAATCGACCCCGAGGTGCTGAAACTGGGTCGCGATGGGCATTGGGGGCTTTCAGGAATGCGCGAACGCGCAGAAAGAATCGGAGCCAAATTCACCCTTTGGAGTCGCGCCGGAGGTGGAACGGAAGTGGAATTACTTGTTCAAGGTAACATTGCTTTCGGACAGCGCGTCGTAAGTTCGGCGCCAAAATGGCTCCGACTATTCCGGTGAATGGAGTCTTTCCAACGTGGCAGAGATCCATCCAAGCAGTAGGTCTGAACTTCGCGGCGGTTGATCTCATTGAGCATTTCATGTCGTCCACCGGGGTAGAAATCGTGGCAGATATTACGGAGGCCCGCTTGGCGGTAGCGCTCCATCAAAAGCTGGACTCCTTCGAGTTGCTGACCTACCGGATCTTCGCTGCCAGAAAACAAGTAGACCGGCAAGTCTTTGCGCATCTTGCGAAGGTTCACAGGATGGGATAGGCATGGCGCAGCCGCGAAAAACGATGCCGTCGCCGCGGACTGAAGTTCAGCAAAGCACAACGGGTCGTTCATAAATGCATCCACAACAGCGGTGTCCCGAGTCAACCAATCGAACGAGGTCCGTGCCGGCTCGAAAGGAGCGTTGAGAATGTTTTTGCCCGCTGGCGCTGAATTTGCAAGACGCACCAGACCGTCGAGAGCGCCTGATCCGGAGAGGACGAGTCCGGCGCACCGGGGTTCTCTTCCCTGGCGATTTGGCTTAACTGAACCATGTCCTCCACGAGCAGATCAAAACCCCCTCGCCAAAATCGCCTAGTGTGGAGCAGAGGGTGCAGTGCGGCCGTGTCCGCGGTGATCGTTTCCGTAGACGGTAAAGCCTGCTAGTCCCAGGAATTCGATCAGACCGAGGTACCGCCCAATGTGTTCACCCATGCCATGCGCAATCTGGACTACTCCTCGTGTGGGGCCGCGGCTATCCCACCGACCGCACGCCACGCGCAGTCCGTCTACGCTGGTCAATCCAAACTCGCGAAAGGGAGTCGTCACAGAATTGAGTGTTCCGCTTCAACATGCAGGAGCCTCGCGTCCGCCACGTTTGTTTGGGTTTTTACTGTCGACTACTCCGTGGTTACGGCCGGCCAGCAGACTGGCCTCCAGAGCCCTTGGTCGAGCATTACCGGGCTGACCTGCAGACGTTCTTTGGTATTGATCTGGGCAAATTTCTTCCTTTCAAATGTGGTCCGCACATGGCACTTACAGTTATGCATCTTCTGGGTTGCAAACCTCGTTCCTTGCCGCCGGTATCTTCTTAACCCCGATGATCTCAGGCCGCGAGCCGCGCGGACAGAAGTTCCTCGCGTATGGTTTATTGGGCGCTCTGGTCGTTGTCGTTGCGGGCAGTCTGCTTGGCGAATTCGCGGGAATCCAGGGGCTGATTCGTAACTCGTGGTTCGGCGATCAAAGGATTTGAATACCTCGATCTCGGCCGTATCTGTCAAATCTTTTTGACTGTGGGGCTGGTCTTCTGGGTCGTGATCATCTTCCGAGCGCTTCGCGGCCGGCTCCCCGCAGAGCAGGCCGGAAACATGCCCTGGCTCTTTTTCTTTTCAGCACTCTCTATCCCCGCCTTCTATGGCGTCGGCCTGCTGGCACATCCTGGACAGCATTTCACAACGACGGACTTCTGGCGCTTTTGGGTCGTGCATCTTTGGGTCGAAGATTTTCTCGAGCTATTCTCAACCATCCTCGTTGCATACATCTTTGTTTTGTTGGGCGTAGTCCACGAACGCATCGCTTTGCGCATGATCTATCTGGACGTTATTCTCTACTCTGCAGGCGGCATCGTCGGCACCATGCATCATGTGTACTTCTCTGGCGCGCCTGTGATTCACATGGCCCTTGGTGCGTTCTTCTCGGCCGCGGAGGTTATACCTCTTACGTTCCTGACACTTGAAGCGTGGAGCTTCCTGCAATTGGGGACAGCGCAAGGGGAGCGATCAAGAACGCCCTTTCCACACTACTGGGCCGTGATGTTCCTTGCTGCAGTCGGTTTCTGGAACTTTCTCGGTGCCGGGGTATTTGGTTTCCTCATCAATCTCCCGATCGTCTCCTATTACGAAATCGGCACTGCCCTGACTGCGAACCACGTACATGCTTCATTTATGGGTGTGTATGGAATGCTGTCGGTTGGGCTCGCACTGTTCTGTCTGCGCTATATCGTCCCACAAAGATATTGGTCAGATAAGGCCGCGGATCAGCTTTTGGTCGTGCTTGACCGCGGCATTAGCCGCCTGGTTGAGGATCCGTCGCATGTGGCGGTTACCCGGGGGGCAGCGTGTGCTCTTGTTCATCCCCGCGCTCTCTTCAATCTTCTAAGCTGTTGGTTGCGAGTTCGATTGTCGTCTCCCGCTCCATAATTCAACAACATCGTAAAGTGTGACGCTGCAGCCAAGCCCGTGCCGACGCTGGTCCGTTTGCACTGTATCGTCCATTTTGCGTTTTCGCGAAATGCTCGCGTTTGCTCGGCCTCTCCCAGATCATCGAGCGCAAGCGACTTGGTCCGATTTGGCCAACTTGGATCGCGAGATCTCGCTCGGCCGCATGGCATTGAATAGAGCCATATGAAACATGAGGCTCTCGCGCAAATTCAAAACGCTTACTGGCATCCAAACCTCGTCCTACGACATCACAGCGACCTTCGAGCTGCCTACAACGCCCGGGTAAAAGCGGTTCGGCTAGTAGCCCGTCGCAGCGAGTTCGTTAGCACGGGAGAATTCTCCGACGGACATCG
>JAFAUR010000066.1 GCA_019243205.1 Acidobacteriaceae bacterium
GTGGATGCCTTGGCACGGACAGGCGAAGAAGGGCGCGATAAGCTGCGAAAAGCTTCGGGGAGCCGCACGTAGGCTGTGATCCGGAGATGCCCGAATGGGGAAACCCGGCGAGGGTCATGCCTCGTCATCCTCCGCTGAATACATAGGCGGATGGAAGCCAACGGAGTGAACTGAAACATCTAAGTAGCTCCAGGAAAAGAAATCAACCGAGATTCCCCGAGTAGCGGCGAGCGAAAGGGGATTAGCCTAAACCGAGGGTTTTACCTTCGGGGTTGTAGGGCCGGAGCGGAGTTCGTCTCGCTCGAGGCACAGCATGTAGCGGAAGCGGCCTGGAACGGCCCACGAGACAGGGTGAGAGTCCCGTATGCGAAACATGACTGGCCCGAGTGGCTTCGGTACCTGAGTACGGCGGGACACGAGGAATCCCGTCGGAATCTGGGGGGACCACCCTCCAAGGCTACATACTCGTCCGTGACCGATAGTGCACCAGTACCGTGAGGGAAAGGTGAAAAGAACGCCTGACGGCGAGTGAAAGAGATCCTGAAACCGTGTGCCTACAAGCGGTAGGAGGGGGTTTAGGCCCCTGACTGCGTGCCTTTTGCATTATGATCCGGCGAGTTACTCCTCACAGGCAAGGTTAAGGTGTTCAGCACCGGAGCCGCAGCGAAAGCGAGTCTGAACAGGGCGAAGAGTCTGTGGGGGTAGACCCGAAACCGAAGCGATCTACCCATGGCCAGGTTGAAGCTCGGGTAACACCGAGTGGAGGACCGAACCCGTTTCTGTTGAAAAAGATTGGGATGAGCTGTGGGTAGGGGTGAAAGGCCAATCAAGCTCGGAGATAGCTGGTTCTCCCCGAAAACTATTGAGGTAGTGCCTCAGGGCATGTGTCGCGGAGGTAGAGCACTGAAAGGACGCGGGGCCCCACCGGGTTACCAACTCCTATCAAACTCCGAATGCCGTAGACATGGACCCTGGGAGACAGCATGCGCGCGATAATGTGCGTATACGAGAGGGAAAGAACCCAGACCGTCGGCTAAGGCCCCGAAGTGCGAGCTAAGTGAGAAAGGATGTGGATGTGCACAGACAACTGGGAGGTTGGCTTAGAAGCAGCCATTCCTTGAAAGAGTGCGTAATAGCTCACCAGTCAAGTGCGTCTGCGCCGATAATGGTCGGGACTCAAGCTCGACGCCGAAGCCACGGATAAGGACACCTGGGACTTGTCCCAGGCCTTATGGTAGGGGAGCGTTCTGCTAGCGGAGAAGCGGGGGTGGAAACCTTACCCGTGGAGCGGGCAGAAGTGAGGATGCCGGAATGAGTACGCGAGAACGAGGGTGAGAATCCCTCGCACCGAAAGCCTAAGGGTTCCAGGGGCAGGCTCGTCCGCCCTGGGTTAGTCGGACCCTAAGCCGAGGCCGAAAGGCGTAGGCGATGGAAATCGGGTGAATATTCCCGAACCACAGGATGTGCGTTACCACCCGCAGGGGGGACGCAGGAGTGAACGCAGGGCTGGCTGGTGGACATGCCAGTGTAACGAGGTAGGCGGTCTGGGGGGATAAAAGACTCCAGTAGCCGAGATCGGATGCCAACCTCGGGCTTCGGCCTGGGGGAGTCTGCTGAATCCGACTGCCGAGAAAAGCCTCGGCGGGGAGTGCATCTTGTGACCGTACCGCAAACGGACACACGTAGGCGAGGCGAGAAGCCTCAGGTGCTCGAGTGAACTGTGGAGAAGGAACTCGGCAAAATGTCCCCGTAACTTCGGGAGAAGGGGAGCCCCCAGTACTTGAACGCCCTTCGCGGGCGCAAGGGGAGGGGGGCCGCAGAGAATCGGCTCAAGCGACTGTTTAGCAAAAACACAGGTGTCTGCAAAGTCGAGCAAGACGACGTATAGGCACTGACGCCTGCCCGGTGCCGGAAGGTTAAGAGGAGGGCTTAGTCCGCAAGGGCGAAGGTCTGAATCGAAGCCCCGGTAAACGGCGGCCGTAACTATAACGGTCCTAAGGTAGCGAAATTCCTTGTCGGGTAAGTTCCGACCTGCACGAATGGCGTAACGACTTGAGCGCTGTCTCCTCCACAAGCTCGGCGAAATTGGAGTCTCGGTGAGGATACCGAGTACCCGCGACAGGACAAAAAGACCCCATGCACCTTTACTGCACCCTGACATTGATCTTCGGCATCACTTGTGTAGGATAGGTGGGAGGCTGTGAGCCAGGGGCGCTAGCTCTTGGGGAGCCACCGGTGAAATACCACCCTGGTGATGTTGGAGACCTAACCTGGGCCCCTGAAGCGGGGCTAGGGACCGTGTCAGGCGGGCAGTTTGACTGGGGCGGTCGCCTCCTAAAGGGTAGCGGAGGCGCGCAAAGGTTCCCTCAGCGCGGTCGGCAATCGCGCGTAGAGAGCGTAAACGCATAAGGGAGCTTGACTGCGAGACGGACAGGTCGAGCAGGTGCGAAAGCAGGCGTTAGTGATCCGGCGATTCTGTGTGGAAGGGTCGTCGCTCAACGGATAAAAGGTACGCTGGGGATAACAGGCTTATCGCCCCCGAGAGTTCACATCGACGGGGCGGTTTGGCACCTCGATGTCGGCTCATCGCATCCTGGGGCTGGAGAAGGTCCCAAGGGTCCGGCTGTTCGCCGGTTAAAGCGGTACGCGAGCTGGGTTCAGAACGTCGTGAGACAGTTCGGTCTGTATCCGTCGTGGGCGTAGGAGGATTGATGGAAGCCGTCCTTAGTACGAGAGGACCGGGACGGACTGACCTCTGGTGTACCGGTTGTCGTGCCAACGGCAGTGCCGGGTAGCTAGGTCGGGACGGGATAACCGCTGAACGCATCTAAGTGGGAAGCCGTCCCCAAGATGAACACTCCCAGGGGCTTGACCCCTCTGAAGGGCCGGGGGAGACCACCCCGTCGATAGGCCGCCCGTGGAACGTGAGCAATCACCTCCGAGCGCAGCGGTCCTAATCGCCCGTGCGGCTTGACTACTTTTCTTTGGAATTCGACCGCAGAGCACGCAGTTGTGCGGGCGTCGCAAGCGACGCCACATCCCAGGACTACCTCATCCTCGCTTTTCGTCTTCACCGCCCA
>JAFAUR010000130.1 GCA_019243205.1 Acidobacteriaceae bacterium
CGCCTCGGTTACAGAAACACCCGGAAGGGTAGACGGCATGTATAAGAGAGATCCTTCATCGAGAGGCGGGATCGACTCCGTGCCCAACCGGAGAAACACCGGAACACTCACGAGTACCAGTGTCATTGCGATCGCGACGACTTCCCATTTCCACTTGAGGATCCGCCGTACCACCGGCTCATAGGCGCGCATCAGGAGCCGTGTGGCGGGATGCTGCTCCTCGGAATGAATCCGACTGACCAGGAGGCGATTCAAGCAGGCGCAAAGCCATCCTGGCCGGAAACGGAACGGCTCGGCACGGGTCACCAGGAGTCTAAGCGCAGGGTCGAGCGTTACTGCAAGGACAGCGGCCACAATCAGCGTCAGGGTCTTGGTGTATGCCAGCGGCTGGAACATGCGGCCTTCCTCACCAGGGAGAAGAATGACGGGAAGAAAGGATACCGCAATGACGAGCAGGGCGAAGAAGGCCGGAATGGAGACCTCTTTCACGGCATCCAGCACCACGTCGGAGCAGCGACCGGGCCGCTCTTGCTTGTCCCATACTTCCAATCTTTTGTGCGTCTGTTCCACTACGACGATCGATGCATCTGACAACTCGCTAAATGCGAGTGCTACTCCGGCCAGTGACATCACATTCGCCTCGATTCCAAGCACACGGCAGCCGAGGAACGTCAACAGAACCGCGACCGGCGTGGTGAGAATCGGAATCACCGCGCTCGGAAAATGCCACAAGAAGATGGCGACTGTCAGGGCCACCGTAACGGCAATCTGCAGAATCGTGTCCTTGACTGTGCCGATCGTATTCTGTATCAGTTCCGAGCGATCGTAGACGGGAACAACCTTCACCCCGGAAGGCAGATCGGGCGCAATCTCGTCGAGCCGCCGTTTCACGCGTCGGACGACATCGAGTGCATTCATCCCGTTCCGCATAATGACAATGCCTGAAACCGTCTCGCCGCGGCCATCCAAGTCAGCTACGCCGCGCCTGAGATCGGGTCCTAAACCGACGCGGCCGATATCTTTAAGCCGCAGTTGAGAGCCGCTCTCGCTTACTCCCAAGGGAATGTTTGCGAAATCTTCAAGCGAGTGCGCATATCCTCGCGAACGAACAACGTACTCTGTGTCCGCGAATTCCAGGACCTTGCCGCTTGACTCCTGATTAGCTCTGCGGACTGCCTCGACAACGTGGCTCAGCGAAATAGCACGGGCGCGGAGCAGGTTCGGGTCGACCGTAATTTGATACTGCCGCTCGTAGCCGCCAATCAGAGCAATCTCGGCCACTCCGGGAACAGACTGGAGATAATATCGAAGGTACCAATCCTGGAGCGATCGAAGCTCGGCCAAGCTGCGCCTCCCCGAGGTATCCACAAGCGCGTATTGATATACCCAACCGAGCGCTGTGGCATCCGGCCCAAGCTGCGGTTTAACTCCCTCCGGTAAACGAGGCACAACCCCGGAAAGATATTCGCTCGTTCTCGAACGGGCCCAGTAAAGATCGGTTGTGTCGTCAAATGTGACGTACACGTAGGAATAACCGAAATCGGAGATACCGCGTACGTTCTTCACGTGCGGGGCTCCGAGCATGGCGGTCACGATCGGATACGTGACCTGATCCTCCACGATATCCGGGCTGCGATCCCACCGTGAGAGTATGATGACCTGCTTTTCGCTCAAATCAGGCGTTGCGTCGAGAGGTAGATTCCGCATCGCCTGCCACCCGCCGAAACAAGCGAGTAAGGCAAGGGCTAGCACAACCCATCGGTGGCGAACAGACACATCTATGATTTTGCTAAGCATTGGTGGACTCTCTGGAGAACGGTTTAGGGCTCGGCTGGCGCTGGTATCGACCGAAGCCTGCTTTCCGAGTCGATAAGGAAAGTAGCGTTCGTCACCACCTGCTCACCCGGACGGATACCGCTTGTGATCTGCACACGATCACCATGACGCCATCCCGTTTCTACTTCACGTGGCTCGAAAATACCGTTTTCACGGGCGACGTAAACGCGCGAGCGGGTGCCGGAATCGACCAGCGCATCAACCGGCACAGTGACAGCAGGGGGCCGTCGCACGGCAAACGCGACATCCACCAGCATGTTCGGTCTGAGTGAGAGGCGCGGGTTATCGGCTTCGAGCCGAAGTTTTAAAGTGCCGGCCGCCGCATCCGACTCAGGCAGGCTCTCAGTTACACGGGCAGGTAGCTTCGAACCCGAATCTCGGATGCGAACCTCAGCAACGTAGCCAGGTCTCAGATACGGCTGATCCGCTTGGTCTACTTCGGCCACCACCCAGATCTTTGTGAGATCTGCGATCTGGTAAAGCACCATGTCATGTTCAAAATGCTGACCGGCACTGACGTTGCGGGCCAGCACGACGCCATTCGCCGGGGCGACGATGTCAACGCTTTCGGGAATTTGTCGAGTCGCCGCAACGCGTTTGATTTGAGGCTCGCTCATTCCAAGGTTCCTTAGCCGGTCGGTATAGTTCTGTATGCTGCGAGTTCCTTCGGGTGTTACTGATCCGGGAACGCGTTCATTCGCGGCGAGAAACCCCGAAGCAGCGGCCAGAAATTCTGGCGCATAGACGCTAGCGAGCTTTTGATTCTTCTCAACGACCGTACCAGTAGAATCCTGGAACGTTTCGCGAACAAATCCATCGACTCCGGAGTTGATCTTGTACATCCGGTTGTCTTCGGCGGCTACGCGTCCGACAGCCTCGATCTTGTCGACTTCGGACGTGCGCTCTGCACGCGCCAGCATTAATCCGATCAGGCGCTGCGTATCACCATCTACCTGGACAGCGGCGGCGGGCAGCTTTGTTTCCTTTGCAGCTGACTGATGATCTGGGTTTTCCCAAACCGGCTGCAACTGCATGCCGCAATCGGGTGCAATTCCCGGCTTATCAGACTTGTAGGAGGGATGCATGGGATCGATGTAATACAGAATTCGGCGGCCCGAGAGGGCGTTGGCTGGCGCAGGCGAGTGGTGATAAAGGCTCACTCCGTACGCGGCAAAAACCGCGATCATGATTCCAAATCCGGTTGCAGCTCGGCGCATGGCTATTCCTTGGCTTGACAAGCCCTACTGTTCCAGGCAGGTCGACAGTAAGACCTCGTGATCACAGATAGTGACAGCTTCCCGGCTGGGCTTCACCGCTCCCATGTCTTCCCAGCTCGACAGTAGCCTGCTCACGGTGAATAAAGTCGTGCCGGTCATTTGCGCCAATTCCTCACGTGACACGTTTATCTGAATGCCGTGTTCCACGCAAACTCCCATCTTTGAAGTGAGGCGCATGAGTTGTCGAATCACGCGCGGCCCCACCTTTTCTGTCGCCATCTCATGGAAGCGCTCCTCGAGTTCCAACAGCTCTCGGCCCAAAATGCCAACCATATTCTGATGCAAAATCGGGTAGCGTTGGGCCAAGACCCTGAAGAGTCCTGCCTCCCAACTGAGCGCACGGCAGGCGCGAAAAGCATAAGCCGTTGTGTCGTGGCGTCCTCCACTCAGCACACCGGAGGCTCCTAAAACATCGCCAGGCGAATTAACCCGTACGATCGCGGCGTTCCCAGCAAAGCCGATCTGAGTGATCTTGACGAATCCGGAAGTCAAAAGAAGAACGTGCTGAGCAATTTCACCCTTCAGGAACAAGATCTCGCCTCGAGAGTAATTCCGAACCCGCGCCGCTGCCGAAATCGCGGCATAATCCGCGGCTAAAATCCCCGAAAAGAGCTCTGGATTTGCCGTATCCGCAACTTGCGACGGCGGATCTGGAGCAGAGTATACGCGTTGAATTCCATTTCCAATCGGATAACCCGAAAAGGCCATGCTATTTTCCTCCGAATTTGTTTGATTGTGGGCATGGCCATCTCTGGCAGTCAACGCTTTCAAGGTACAACTCGTACTAAGATTGCTGCATTGCAAGTTAATGCAATACCAGGTCTTACCTCACTTAGCCGTTCTTCGGTACGGATAAGTACAAGATTGCCAGGCCCGCTATAAGGGCTCACTTATTACTTACGAAGGCTATCGGTAAGATGATTCCGAGCGCTTCAGTTCTTTGGCCCAGGTCAAATATCATTTTTGCCGGCCAGTCAAAAATGAAACTTCCTCAGCGACTTTTCGCTGCGAAACTTGGCCGTCATGCGCTCTTTTACACGAGTTATCACTATAGTATTTCTTGCGGCTTTCGCTCTATCGGCCTCGGTCGAGAAGGGTAAAGCGGAATTTGACCGCGGGGTACGCGCGGAGCGAAGGGGTGATTCTGACGCGGCCTATACGTATTTCAGAGACGCTTATACTCAAAATCCAGACAATTCGCAGTATCAGGCGGCCTTCACGCGAATACGGTTCAAAGCCGCGGAAGGACACGTACGCACGGGGCAGTTGCTCCGGAGTGCAGGAGCTTTGGCGGATGCTTTGTCGCAGTTTCAGACTGCAGTGACCATTGACAGCTCAAGCAGTATCGCGCAGCAGGAACTAAAGCGGACCGCAGATATGATTCGCGAACATGAAGCCCAGAAAGCGAGCCCGACTACGGCGCCACCTGCCGTAAAGGAGTTCGGCAAGCCGCTAGAGCTACGTCCGCTGTCGAACGCGCCAATTAGCATGTTTCTCACCGCCAACACAGACGTTGTTTATAAGACGATAGGAAAATTGGCGGGCCTCAATGTCCTCGTCGATCCAGATTACAAACCGCAGAAAATCAGCATTGACCTGACGAATGTTACGCTTCGGGAGGCATTGGATATGGTTGCGCTGGAATCGAAAACGTTCTGGCGGCCAGTGCTGACCAACACGATTTTTATTGCTGCAGACACGGGCGGGAAGCGAAAAGAGCTGGAGCAGAGCGTCATGAGAACCTTCTATCTCCGGAACATTGAAAGCCCAACCGATCTGCAGGAAGCCGCGAACGCGGTCAAACAAATGCTCGATCTCACCCGGGTGCAACTTTTGCAAGGGCAGGACGCCCTCATTGTACGAGGCACACCCGATCAACTTCTTCTCGCCGAAAAAGTTCTGACCGACTTCGATCAACCGCGTCCCGAAGTCATGATTGAAGTAGCCGTCATGGAGGTCAGCCGCGATCGCATTAGGAACCTGGGTAATGCGGTACCAACTTCGTTCAATATCGGATACCCTGGCACGGGCGGCGGTTCCAATACCGGCAATTCAAGCGGTGGTTCGGGTAATAGTTCCGGCTCTCTGGCTTTAAATGCTCTTAAGGGCCTGAACGGTAATGCTTTCGCAGTCAGCGTCCCGGGATCCACTCTGACATTACTGGCAAGCGAGAGCAACACTAAGGTACTTCAGAATCCGCAAATTCGAGCGATCAACGATCAAAAGGCCACTTTGCGGATCGGCGACCGTGTTCCTGTCGCAACCGGGTCCTACCAATCCGGGCTGGCTGGCGGCGGCAGTGTCAGTCCTCTTATCGGTACACAATTTACATATCTCGATGTCGGAGTAAATATCGACATAACTCCCCATGTCCACTCGAATGGCGAAGTAACCCTAAAAATGGGATTGGAGATATCTTCGGTTACTGGGCAGCAGACCATCGGCGGAATCACAGAGCCGCAGATTGGGCAACGCCGAATCGAACAGGAAGCAAGGCTAGCCGATGGCGAAGTGAACTTACTCGGCGGCATTCTTCAAAATTCCGAGACGCAGTCGCTCAGCGGCTACCCCGGGCTGACGCAGTTACCGGTTCTTAAATATCTGTTCGGACAGGAGAACAAGGAGCGCAGCCAGAGTGAAATCGTTTTTGCGATTACTCCTCATATCATCCGCTCTCAGGAAATTACGACGAAGAGCCTACGTACTGTCGAGGTTGGTACCGGAACTCTGATTCAGCTCCGCGATACGTCAAATCCTCAGGGTGGCCCCGCCAGCGGCGTGCCCGCGAATCCAGGATCTCCAATTCCTGCCTCGCCCTCGGAGCAGCAATCCGTCGCTCCGGATCCGAGCGGAAAGGATACGTCAAAGCCCAAGAGCTAACCTTCCGTTCCGTTCGCTTTCCCGTGAGATGCCTGGGTTGGCCGCTCTCCCGGCCTCTCGAAATCCAGCCTGGATCCATAGGCGGGCTCATGCACGTGACGGGCATGTTCAATCGCGGCACGATTAGCATGTCAGAATGTCGGGTTTTTGAGAAGAAGGCCGCTGCGAAGCGTAAGAGCCGTGCCAGGCAGGAACCGGATTTCACCATTGGAAACGGAGTGGATGATGAAGGCATAAGAAGTGGAACTTAATAAGGCTGCAAGAAAGCTGAAATAGCGGGAAGCAGTGCATATCATAGGCTGACGGGTTATGGACCGCGCCACTCGGTGCCGCGGGAGCGCTAACGAAGGTGGCTACGGCAATCGACCACAGAGAACCGACTGCCGCCGACTATCAAGCGGAGTGTTGCAATTGTACCCGGAGAAATACTTCGATTTCCAGATGCAGCGATCTCACGAGGAGCGGCCGCCTTGCAAGTCGCCGGCTTGTGAAGTGGCGCAACCGGCCGGTTACCATGTGCAAACGCCGATTCCTCGTATAATCATCCACATTGACCCAGTGATCCGCCTGGTTCGCGACGAGCGAACGGCACGAACTGTTCTAATTTTGGACGTGACGCGAGTGAGATCTATGATGCCCAGTTAAGTCGAAGGGGCATCGACACGCAGGACTTGGGCGTGAAGATAATCCGGGCGTATTCGCCAGGCGCGCAGGCGAATGTAGCACCAGCGCAAACATCTAACGGGATCCGTCAACATCGGGCGCGAGTGCAACGTAACCATGACAACATGATTAGTGTGGAGAATCGAGTGCTCCGAGTCCAACGCACGCGCTGGCGCAACCCGCCGGCTGGACATTTGTGATCGTTTACGAACACCTGGACTTCGTCTGTCGATCTGCTATGGACCGCATCCGATGCAGACCACGACAAGTCAGGAGTTGACGGCTAGGTAGCGTAGCACAGCACCAGCAAACCTGATTCGATTCTGCAAGTGAAGATAAGAGCTGCTCGGTGGAGATTTTAGATATCGCGAACATGGTGTTCACGTCGTGAACGCACACCGGCTTTCGGAGCTTGGGACTATTTTTCGCCAATCTAAGTGCGAAGGCGAAAAAGGGCCGCTTTCTAAGCGGCGTCTCGCTCGGACTTTTCTGATGTTCTTGCGCTAAGTACTAGCGAGTTACCGAGGCGACTTGCACCTCAGGTTTGGCAAATTCAGCTTCGGCAAGTTTAGGATTGATTTCTACTTTCTCGATCGTCGTCCTTTCGCTCGGAATAAGAGGCACCTTGCTGCCTCGCCCGATTTGCGGTACCGGAAGGACCCTAGTCTCTAGCGCAAACGGAATCTGGAGACCATCGACCGCCCGATAATCTCGAAAGTAAATCTCAACAGGATGAGGGACACCGTCCAGACGTCTCGGCGCGCCTTCGATTTTCGCTTCTAGAAATGTCTGCGCGTCAATCCATACGTGAAGCACATGCCCGTTCTTCATAGCCACTTTTAGTTTATAAGTGTCACGACCCTCGACCTTTTCCTGTCCGTCGAGCGCGATGCTCGTGCCTTTCTGAGCGTAGTCGATTAGTGGACCGTCCAGATCGGCCTGCAGGGCGGAGATCTTCAATTCTTCGTCGGTATAAGGTTCGGCAGTCGTCCGGTTCAAGTACGGCCGCAGCTTCCAGCCATTCTGGCCGTCGTAGATTTGCACCGCCGCCTGACCATTGAAGCGCAATTCGAAACGCATTTTGCGGGGACGCTTCAATTCCATGACGAAGGGCAGCTGAACTTCTTCCGCTGGGCGTGGGGACAGCGTGGCCTGGCCCGGTCGTCGGGCGGTGGTTGCAATCGTCGCTCGCTGATTGCCGCCGGCCGTCAGCTTTCCCGTCAGCGACATTGTCTGAACGTCCCGCCAAGCCCGCAGCCCGCCTCGCGCAACAACGTTCCGCTCAACGGTCTCCGCGGCCGTCAGCTTGTCGGCGGGCTGAGGAACATCTGCGGCGAAGCCGAACGAAACGGCGCCACCTAATAAGACACAAATCCACCATGCTTTTGGGAACATCACTTCTTCCTTGAATTGAACTCAATTCTAATTGTGCGCGGAACGGCCGTTTAATCTACAACAAGTCCCTCAGCTCGAAACTGTCCGATCATCACGGTTACACGGTCTCCTCGCTTGACCAATCCTCCCTTGTTGGAAAATGCCATCCAGTAGGACCGCCCATCAATCGGAGTGCTGGTTTGCCGCAATTTCCCGACCTTCTCGAGTGCGGGAATGACCAAGCGGACCCTGGCTTGCGCGTCGATCAACGTGGGCTCTACCTTCTTGTCATTGAGCGTCGCGGCCTTCTGCGCGTCCAGCACACGGTAGCTAAATCGGATCATCTCGCCCGATTCGGCCCATTTGACGCTGAGTGAATCGATTCCCCAGACGAGCCCGTAATGAAGATCGGCGCGCCTGGAAAAGCGATTCGGATGGTACGTCGAGAAAACCGCCGTTCTCGCAGTTGTACCGGCGGCGGCCGATTGCGCCGCGACCCGTGAGACGGCGAAGGAACCGAGCACCGCTAGAAGCAATATGCACTTGCTGGCTTGCGTGTAGTTCTTGAGCATCTTAAAATCCTTCCGACCTAGTCTTGGGAAGGGCTGGCTGGGATTGCGCCAAACCCTTTCGTATTGAGTTGTTTGCCTTTACGGTGTCGCGAAGCCTTGCAGGGCGCCCGATTGTAAAGTGGCCCCACTGGTGTCGGTGAAGGTAATCGTTCCAGTGCGAGTTACTTTCTTCGCCGCGCGTACGTTCGTGAACCGGACCGTGACCGTGCAGGATGAGCCGGGCGCAAGTGTTGTGCCGCTGCAGGTGTCCGTTCCCGTTACTACATTGAAGTAGTACGTCATCAGACTGCCACCCGATACGCCGACGCTTTTCACCAGAGTCGACGTTCCTGGGGCGGCCGAGGTGTTGGCTAGCGTGACGACTCCAATATCTGTTGAGCTACCCGTAGGCAGGGTAATAAGGAGCGGATTCGGCGAGAGCGTTACGTTCGCTTTGGTAGTCACAGTCGTTCCGGTCAGAACGGCTTGCGCTGTACCGCCATTGTTGAAGGTGAAAGTGGCATTGCTGGTATAGGTCCTTGGGGTTGATCCGGCTGTGAAAACCACGTTCACAGTACACGTAGCGCCAACCGCCAGCGTCACGTTTGTGGTTGCGCATGTTCCCCCCGTCCTCGAGAAGGGTGCCGGAATTGTGAAGCTGCCACCTGTCAGGGCAGAGTTCCCGGTGTTCGCAACGATCAGACTCAGTGCGCCAGTAGTGGTTCCGGTCTGCCAATTGCCGAAGGTCAGCGGACTCGGAGAGACGCTTGCCGTTAAGATCTGGCCAACGCCCGTTCCTGTCAGGTTGACGGGCGAACCCGCGACTGCCGTGTTGGCGTTAACGGTTGCTGTTCCAGTGGCATTGCCTGCGGCGTTCGGTGTGAAAGTGATGTTGAACGTGCAAGTCGCACCGGCCGCGAGGGTCGTGCCGCAACTGCCGCCTGCGGCCGCCGCGAACGGAGCGATCACATGAATCCCAACGCCGGTCAAGCTGTTTCCCGTGTTGTTATTCAGAGTTAAAGTCTGTGCCGCACTTGTCGTCGCGGGCGAAGTGACTGGCACGCTCCCGAACGTCACAGCTGTCGGCAACAGGGTTACTCCCGCCGGCTCCTGAAATTCGACAGCCCCTGCGTCCACGTGATTATCGGTCTTGCGCGGATTGCCGAAGAAGTCGGCCGTCGGAGCGAGTGCGTACGTGCTGGCCGTGCTCGGGACATAGTCGATCGCGGGGGAACCACCGGCCGGCGCATAGTTGCCGAGGGTTGTTCCGTTCACCGGATTGAACATAGTCAGCGGGCCCCAGCTGATGTTGATCCAGTTGTTCCCTTCGTCAACCGTCGCGTTGGGCTGTAGGTTAAACAGCGGGTTCGGAACCGTCGCATCGGAGATGCCCGGCGGTACTAGATAGCTGCCTGAAGAGTACTCCGGCGGAATCCGCGAGCCGTTGCAATACTGGCTGACAACGGTTGGGTTTGCGTTCGAGTTATGGTTATTGGAATTGTTCGTGTACCCCGCTGTCAAAATGGAGTACATGGGATTCAGCGTTACGGTCGACGAGTGGTCTGTCGGCCCGGTATCGCCCCGCACCCCGATGTCCCAGTAATTGTTGGTCGATAGGTCGCATGCGCCGGTTCCCCCGGTGACAATCGATCCGCCGTTATTCGCGGATGTACTGTCAGCCGATGGTTGGGTCTTTACTTGACCACCGACGAATGCGTTATAGAGTGCGACCGTGTTCTGCTGGTTGATCGTTCCGAGTCCAAGCGGTCCCACGCCGATGTAGAAGGCGCGGTTCTGCCAGAACACGTCGTTATACAAGAGGGGGTAGGAGAATGACTCGCAGGTTCCGTTGCCGGCATTGGTGGCGGGAGCATAGTGCCCTGCAGGGCAGCTAATCTTCGGACCGAGACCGAATAGCGTCGCCGGCAACGCATTGATTTGCGATGCAAACACCGGACTATTCTGTATCGAAACCAGACCCGCGGGCTGGGCCGCCGATGTCGTTGTCGATGTCACCTGGCCTTGCTGAGGCGGACCCTGGCTGCTCGATATCGGCGCACCCAGGGTGTTGAACAGGACACCCGCAGACGCTGTCGTGTCGTTGGACATGAGCGTGTTGTTGATGATGTTCACGTTCAGCGCGTCCACCAGCGAAATGCCGCCGCCGTCCCAACCCGCCACGTTGTTGGCGATGATGTTGTTGGTCAGCGTGATATCGTTCCAAAGCTTATCCGTGCCGATCAGGCCCGAACGAGTAAGCACTGGATTCGGGAAGGCGATCACTTCTGTTCCGTTCACGTTCTGCAGCCGGATACCGCCGCCGCTGCCGCTTTCCGCGGCGTTCCCCAGAACAAGGTTGGCATTGATGACCAAACCCGGGCCGGAGCCGTCGCTCAAACCAGGCGTACAATCCGCGTCGGCCGCCGTGTTGCCGCATTCTTGTCCATTGCTGGTCATTCCATCCGGAGGAGCGCCCATCACCAGGATGCCGCCGCCATTCGTCGGAACCGTCGGATTCGTGCTCTGGTTGAACAGAATCGAGTTGTGCTCGATGTCGCCATTCTTGATAAAGCCCAGGTGAACCAGTCCGCCGCCGTCACCCGTGCTTAGGTTGCCGCAAACCCAGTTGTAGTTGAACTGGTAGTAGTCGGCTCCTGTGCAGACCGTGACGCCGCCAGCACCCGCCGGAGTCGATGAATAAAGTTCATCGCCGATGGAGGAGTTATTCGTCACGGCATTGTTGTGCACATTGACGTGCATATCGAAGCAGTACGGCAGCTGTTTGCCATTGATGTTGCTCGTTTCGCAAGAGCCGGGGTCATCGGCGCCGGCTGCGTCGCCCTGCAGGTAACCGTCCGGAGACTCGCCCTGGCCTAACGTGATTCCCCCGGTCAGCGTGCCTGTGTTGTTGTATACGCGGTTGTTCGCGATCTGCAGGTAATGGGCCCAGGCGTGGAGGAAGATACCGCCTCCGCCTTGCGAGCTGTCGGTAATCGACAATCCATCGATTGCCGACGGATTGCAGTAAAAGTTGCTCGGGTACGAGGTGCAGTCCGTGGAATGGACTTTCCCGTCTAGAACGGAAGGAGTCTTTCCATCGGTGAGCAGCCGCGTCCCGGTCGGGAAGACCGACTCGTTACCACCGCTGCCGAACGCCGTTGCGCTGAACGGATCGACGCCTTGAGGCAGCTCTACGCCTTTGCCCAATACCGTGATGCCGGCGCCTTCGTACGCCCCCATCAGCGTCGGTTCCTGGAGCAGCTGAGCCAGGTTGCCATTCACTGATGTGTCCCAGCCGAGAATGCCCTCGAGCGGAAGGCGGTCGACCTGTGGATGTACCGTGTCGAAAGCGTTCCAGCCGCCGCAGGTTGCACCACCCGTGGGATCGAAGGGATTGCTATTCGCATTGATGGGTTGACCATTCAGCGCCAAACCGAACAAACAGTTCACCTGGTGCCGCCACGGATCCAGTTTCCCGGCCGGGTGCGTATTGGCATTGATCACGCTCGAAGCCGCACCGACACCCTGCAGCCGCACCGGCTTCCACATAATGACCATTTCGTTATAAACACCCGCAGGAACGATGATCATGTCTCCCGGATTGGCGGCGTCAATTGCAGACTGAATCGTTTGGCCCGTGGCCATGACGGTTGGCTGCTTGCCGCCAATCGTAACCGTCACGGCATCAACGGATTGTTTGCCGTTTGCTGCCGTGATCACCAGCTGGCCGCACTGGGCTGGCGCTGTCGGCGCATTATAAGTTGTCTGCTGCTGCACAGCACAGTTCGCGACTCCCTGCGGAACTTGCACCTGGATCTGCGTATCGCTCCAGGAAGTAATCGTGGCGGGAACGCCGCCGATTGTGATCGATCCTTGCGTGCTGCCGAACCCATAATGCCGATTGATCGTTTTCTGGTTATACGGAGAGGTCGTAGCAGACGGCCCCGAATAGGCGTTATTAATAACGGACTGATCGCCGAGCGCGGTAATAGTGAGCGCTCCACCAAGACCATCGGGTCCCATCGTTGCCGTCGCGGAGGCACCCGACCCGGTGCCCGAGAACACGATCGTCGGTGCACTGGTGTAACCAGACCCGCTGGTCGTTACGGTCACCGAACCGACGGCGTTGAATGTCACGCTGGCCGTCGCGGTTGCGCCTGTGCCAGCGCCACCGCTGAATCCGACGGTCGGTGCGCTCGTGTAGCTCGTACCGCTGGTGCTCAAAGTGAGCGTAGCAATCGAGCCAGACGTTCCAAGCGCTGCAGTTGCAGTAGCACCACTTCCACCGGCGCCCGTGAAAGTGACGTTTGGCGCAGATGTGTACAGCGAACCGGCGGCAGAGAGAGAGATCATATTCACTCCCATAACCGCTTTGGCGGACGCTGTGGCGTGGAGAAAGCCTGGCGGAGGCGCTGCAATCGTAATCGCAGGAACTGCTGTATAGCCCGCGCCCGGATTTCTTACTGTCACACCGGTCACGAACCCCAATAAGACGGAAGCCGTCCCGGTCGCTTGTATGCATGTCGTGCCGTTGATCGTACAGGGCGGTGCAGCGAACGTGACTGCCGGTGCGGACGTATAGCCGAACCCGGCTGAATTGATGGTTACACTCACGACCTTCAGATCGTTCACGGTGGCAGTCGCACCGGAACCTCCGCCTCCATTGATGGAGACAGTCGGACGGTTCGTGTAGCCACTTCCGGGATTACCAAGCGAAACCGATCCCACCGGGAAACCAACTGTGGCGATAGCTGTTGCGCCGCTTCCGCCGCCACCCGTGAACGTCACTGTGGGCGCGCTCGTGTACCCTGAGCCTCGGTTTCCAAGCGTAAGTGTGGCAACCGCTCCCGTCAACATCGCCGTTCCTGTCGCGCCGGTGCCGCCGCCTCCCCGGAATGTCACGGTTGGAGCGGTCGTATAACCGTTACCGCCCTTCGTCACGGTCACTGATGTCACCTCAAACGCCCCGGCTTTTTTCACCCAAGGTCCGACTCCGTCGCCGTCGACTTCTTTCACCGCCGGGGTTGCATCCGGATATGCACAGTCGGGATGGTTATAACCTTCCGAAAACGCAGATGTCGGAGTCACCGGCGTATCCATATACTGTGTCTGGCCCGGCATGAACGGCAGCTCATAGCAGAACTGGCTGTAGCCAGGGTTGAATAACGGGTCCGGCGTCATACCGCTACCCGGGTCGTTCATGCACATCGTCATCATGGTCGGCGAATAACCGGTCGGATTCGGCGGATTCACTTCCCACGTCGAATAGTTCAAACCGTTGTATGTACCGAAGTGGTCGGCGTACACCCGATTGATCTCGTTGCCGTTCCAGTCCTTGATCGATACCGGCAGGTCTGGAGGCGCGAATTTTTCACCAAACTGCGGCGAGTAAGGATCGAACTCCGCCGTGAAGTCGTCCGTAATAACGCCCGTGAAGTGCGCTGCCACGTGCGTCGAAGTGAAGATGTAGAACTTGGCCAGGGCGGCGCTCTGGTCATTCAGTGTCACTTCCTTGCGGTCGCAGAGCGGCCGCGTTGCTCCCGCGAACGGCGCTACTTCCTGAGAACCCGGGAACAGGCTGATATAGTCCGGCACTGTGTGCGGCTCGCCGACGCAAGGCCACAACTCCTCCGGCGTCTTTGCGAAATCGTTGCGTGGCGTTCCGCCGAGATCTGTCGTCGGATTCTGCGCATTGTAAGTGTTGTAACTCGCCGCTATCGAGGCTTGGTCGGGCAGAATAAACACGCTGCCGCCCAAGCCAGGGAATTCTTGTGTCACCGGCGCGATGAAATTGTCGCCGATCAGAATGTTCTTATCCTCTTCCTTCACCAGTTCGTAGCCCGGGGGAACCACGACTTCCACCACATATTTACCCACGGGGAGCATCGGCAGGCCGTAGTCCCAGTCGGTGCTATCAGCAGCCTTGTTTGCCTGGCATATCGAACAGTTGGTTCCGGTCGGTTTGCCCGTCCTCGGATCTCTGCTGATCACGCTTGGAAATTCATAACGCCCGTCATAGGGCGCCGGTTGCAACTGGTTCCAGTTATGCATGCCGTCATAACACTTGTATTGCGAGCTGTAGGGAACGGTATGCCCGGGATTCCCCCCGTTGTTATAAGCGTCTAGGAACATCGGCTGGTTGTACAGCGTAAAGAAGAACACGTCCGCATCCGTGCCCGAAGCAGTGCCCTGTCCCGGGCAGTTCATGTTCGGAACGCCATCGGACCGGAAACCTTGTGCCCAGTCATCCCAACTGCTGGTCTTCGTTGTATCGACCAGCGTGAGGGACTTGCTGCCATCGGGTGCTGTGCCTTCCTGATAGAGATTGATCGTGACACCAGGCACTAACGGCTCCCAACTGTTCTGCACCAGCATCTGCGGATCGTCGAAGGGTCGCGTGGAGGCATAGACCACGTGGCCGTGAATACCGCCGTTTTCACCCGCATTGAAGGGCTTCTTGCCGAACTCGAGGAAGTTGTTCTGGCCGGAGAAGCCCTGCCATCCTTCGCTCTTCACCCACGGAGGATCGATACGACCCGTCGAATTCGTGACCGGAGAGTTGCTACCGACTGCGCCACTGCCGGTTGCGGTGGCCATCGATTCACTCGAACAGTCTGCGCTCGCACAGTACACCGCTCCCGGTACGTGCAGATTGCCCGGTACGGGCAAATCTTCATACGTGCGTGCCAGGAGATTGCCGATGCTCGACGATGCGCATGTGGCAACGCCTGTCGCGTTACATGCGGGCGAGCCGTCGGCCGGCCCGCCGGCATCATAGACCACGTGAGTTCCTGTGTTTTTGTAACGGGTGTCGTCCGTTTCGACGACATACCAGTTGAACAACGGAAAGACCTCGTTGTAGTTGGCAAACCCGTTCAGGTCCGTGTTGTTGAAGTTGGAGAAACTGCCGTCCCGGAACCGGATATTGGTGGGCACAAGCGCGAGACCGGACTCATCAGCGTCGCGGACCCCATTCGCGTTCGCGTCGAAGAAGGTAGAAGTGTAGATGTTCGACTGCCACTGGTTGGTGGCAATATCTCCCATATTGAGCTGCTTGCCGCCTCCCAGGCGCACAGGTGTCGAAAGACCGTCCACCAGCATGTCGTTCCATTGGTCGAATACCGTTACTCTCCAGTCGCCGTCCGGAAGGCCAGATAACTTGAATGTCCCGTCGGAAGCGCACTTGGTGAACGCGAAATCCTCTCCATCCGGATCGCCGACGCTCACGTAGCATTGCGTATACGCGAAGCTCTTGTTCGAGCCGCTGCTATAGAGTCGCTCATCCGGTGTCCGGCTCATGCGCTCTGTGGTCACGGTTCCGGTGATCGAATTCGAGCAGTTCGAACCCGTAACATTGATATCGGTGCCGGCGCACACGCCCGCCAGGCGGCTGTTGATAATCTTCGGATTCGCGAAGCCGATGGTGACGTGGAAGGAAGCCGGACCGTATTCCTGGAAGAAGGCAGGTTCGCCCACCTTGAGGAATGAGTCATGCGCCTTCTGCCCGTCCAACGTATTTGTCTGCAGCCACTCTTCCCCGCGGGCGATCCGGTCGGCGCCGGGCGTCGCGACAACGCCATAGCGCCCGGGCATCATGTTCGCGATCACGGCTTGGCCGGCGAGCGGCGAAAGCGTTGTGCCATCAGATTCGTATTTCGGGCAGGTAACGATCGTCCCTGTGATGCCGGTTTGCGTGGTGTCGGGCTGGCCGTTCGGAAGCGTCCCGGTACGAGAGCCCATATTGGGCGAGATGGGACACGCGTCCTTGCCGGTGGCCGGATCTATCGTGCCAGCCAAGCTGTTCGACAACGGCTGGTTGAACATGTCGTAGTCAACCTGGCCTGTCGCATCTCCAGTTCCACCCGCATCGTCGAAGATCGTGACATTAAATCCGCCCAGCCCAGGCTCATTCGGAGCCAGAACATCCACGCCGCCTGCGGCATCCTGTTCGCCGTTCAATGGGAAGTCGTCCTCGAATACAAAGACCGTCAGCTTCGCCGCCGGCAACGGTGTCGGTTCCACAACCACGCTAACCGTATTCTGAGTGGGCGCCGTTGGACTCACCCATGCCGCGCCGTTCCAATAAATCGATGCGCCGCCCATGCCGTGGCCGGATACTGAATTCTGGGTATCGAACGGGTTTGCCGCATCGCCAGGAAGCACCGAAATGTAATAGCGTTTCGTGGTGTCCAGGTGGAGCTGACTCGGATCTACTGCCGTTTGCAAAGGCGCAGGTTGGCCCAGAACAGTCTGCCCGGCTCCGCAGGACACGCTTCCGGTAACCGTGCAGCCTTGCGCCACAAGCGGCATATAGCTGGTGTGGAAATTAGTCCCGTAACTAGCCGCGCTGGTTCCGTTTGCCACTGACCCGTTGTTGGTGGTCTTTGTCGGGTCGACGTAGAAGGTTCGGTCTTCTTCCAGAACCCAGCGATAGTCGAGATTCGTCAGTAAAGTTTTCGTGCTGCCGTCAACGAGCTGTATCGCCGGCCCGTTTGCCGTGGGGAAATTTAAGGTCACGACGGCACAACCAGGGCCCGGATTAGCCAGGTTGCACGCGGCGCCTCCATTGCTGGTGGTTCCTTGCGAGTTCACCGCTGCGTAAGCGAAGACGTAGGTGCCCGGTGACGTAACGCTCGCATTGAAGCCGCCAAAATCGTCCACAGCAACGGTTAAGCCTGCTTGCGCCGTAATGCTCTTGTGCGAGACTTTCAAGGGGTAACCAGCATTGTCTTTGTCGTTCACCAGCACGCCTGGAGCCCTGATGCTCAGCGCCGTAGCAACGTTCGCCGTGTAGGAGTCGTTCGCGACGATGATCCCGCTCGCACCCTCAATCGTCGCCGGTCCCAACGTCACGTTGGTACAAAGAGTGGCGCTGCCATTCGCGCAATAAGAGAAACTGTCTCCGCCACTCCAATTCGCACTCGCAACGTAGGTGAACGTTCCATTCGCGTTCAGCGTTAGCATCCCTTTTGTTGGAGCATTCTGTACGGCAACGCCATATACGTTTACGTCATTCGCGATCACGCCCTTGGACACATCGGACACTACGAAAGTCTGGCCTGGAATGATGGAATTGTAAGTATCGGCGTTAGCCTGCGCTGTCCCGATAGCTCCCGCCTGCGGCAATCCCGCGCCATTCACTCCGATGTAAGCCAGCATTCCTGCGTCCCGGCCGGTCGCATTCGCCGACAAGCTTAACTGCCGGTCGAAAACGGGGAGCGCGGAACCGCCCGCAGCGGGCACGTTGATCATCACATCGTAGGTCTTACCCGCAGCCATAAAGACTTCACTTTGAACGCGCGGAACACCCGGCAGCGGATTTCCGTCTTCGGCGATCAAGGAAAAGCCCGCAACGGCGGAACTCGGAGCCGATCCAAGCGGCGTCGTTTGCGATCCGACGATCGAAGGCACGTGCATGCGCAGGCCGGCATTCACAAACCGCACCAGAACACTCCCGGTAACAGGGCCTGTCGCTGAACCATGCGTCGCTGGAAACAGCGACGCCGAGGCGTTCGTCTTGTTGAACCCGACTCCGTTGAACAGGTAGTAAAGGGGCTTATAATTCACCACTGGCGGGTAGCACGCTGCCGCGCCGCCACTGCAATGGGAAATCGCGTTCGGTTGCAGTTGCAAGGCCGCGATTGCCGCCGCGCCGCTTCCGCCGCCGCCCGAAATCGTTACGTTTGGGGCCGTCGTGTAAGTACCGCCGCTGATGATGTTGATCGCTGTGATCTGACCCTGAGTAGGGCTTCCCGCAGTTGTGTCGACCACGGCTGTTGCTGCAGCGCCGCTGCCTTCGCCGGAAAAGGTGATGGTGGGAGCCGACGTGTATCCTTCGCCTGGACTTGACAGGTTGATAGACATCACTGGGCCGCCCACATACGGTCCATAGGTCGCACTCTCGCTGAATCCCGGAGTGCTGACGGCCTTTGCGACCACGTTGTTTTGGACCGGATCGATTTCGCTTAATAACAGTGGGACTTCCGCGTTGTACGTCACATTCGGATACGCCGTCCCAACGGTCGTTCCCGAAGGCGCACTGGTAACGACCAAAATTCCGTACAAACCCATGGGTGCCTGAATGGATGGGTGCGTACCCGATTCGATCAGATAGGTCCCGGGGCGCGGAGAATGCCAGGTCAACGACGTCATCGCTCCATTCGCGACCTCAGTGGCAAACGACTGCACCCGCCCCTGCTGTGTGGGCGGTGTGAACACGCTGCCGGAATTCGCGATGGGCCAAGTCGTGCCCTGGTTGTCGTGATTAGGACTGGGAGTTGTCGTTCTCTGCGTGCTGTCTCCCAGACCGCCGCCCAACTGGCCCATGATCACAAGCGAAGTCGGAACCGGTGCCGGAAGGTTATTCCTCAAGTTGATCGTCAAGTCCTGTCCGGTTGGAACGGTAATAATCAGCGGCGACCAGCCCGCCCCCGCCATAGCATTGAGGGCGGCGCACGTGGCACCGGAGCTATTGACCGGCCCGCATCTGTATCCCCACATTGGAACCGCAGACCCATCCGGTAGTGTGGCCGTGGTTGCAGCGGCAGTTAAATTGATCGTCGCCGATTGCTGCTGTCCAAATGCGAGAGCTGCCCCGAATAGAAAAACAAATGCTGATTGTATAGGCGCAAATATCCTGTATGAAGTCTTCATGGGTTCGCCTCTCGTCCTTTAGTTCTTCTCGTCGATCACAAATTCTCGGGAATCGACGAGCATCATCATCATCATTCCGCCCGGGAATATGTTGTTGGTTGTGATCTCGCGTTCGTTGTGTGAATGCCACATGAACGCGAATCCTGCCTCGGAGCTCGGCGGATTTCCGACCGTGCCCGAAGGCGGAGTCACACCCGTCACTCCGCAATTTGGAGAGTTACTTTGCGCGGCTGAACTGGACATACAGCCTGTTGCCCGCGTGGTTGCGTTCGGACCAAGGTACGGACTGCCGCCGTACCAGGTTCCGTTGGTAAGGATATTCGGATTGGGCAGCGTGACCGGACCGCCGCTCGCAACGTCACCGAATGGGGCGACTTCGACCGGCTTGTTGTGATCCTGGCACCATTCGAAGTAGTTGATTGCGGTTGGGTCGCTCGTGTTGTACCCGTTTGCGTCCGGATTGCAAGGGAGCTTACCGAGAGGATCGTTAGACTTTGGATTATGGCCGTACATGTCCCAATTCAGGCCGCGGCCCGTGTAATAGAAGATTCCATCCATGGCCTGCCCCGGCGTTGTTGTTGTCGTGAACAAAGCAGGTCCCGCAAGCGCTTGCCTGTCGGCTGTCAAAATCAAGTTCCCATCGCGCGCCAAGACTCTCACGTGATTCGCGTGTTCATGAAACGGATGCTGCCACCTGCCCTGACCTATGATCCGCAGCAGTACTTGCTCGCCCGGATGTAGGTGAGGATTGCCGTTGTACGGTTGATGCGGATACTGGGGCGCATAGTTCGGGTCCATATCGTCGGGCATCGAACGCCCGTTGATCATGAAGTAAGCCGGATGGTAAGGCTCAGTCGGTACGCTCAGGCTGCAACCAGCTTTTCCGGCGCCGTTTGCGCAGTTCGCTGCGTTCACTTGCGCCAAAGCCGCAGCGTGGATCGCGGGGTCCATCTCGGAAAACTGGAACAGGTACTCCCGGTCATAACAGGTCTTTGGATTATCGTAAGCAGCAGCAGCTAGCCGGAAATCTGTCTCACCCCAATGTGATTGCGCCGCCTTGTTATTCGTCGGATAAGTTCCCTGCGTACAAGTGCTCGGGACATTGCTGGGAAGTACAATGATGGCCCCGAACAAACCCATCTCCACTTGCAGGTCGCCTTGTGTCCCGCTGTAGTAAGCTCGCGTTCCAGGTGAGGACGCCGTAAAGGTGTAAGTCACGCTCCCACCCGGTACAGCCTCCTGCGTAAGCAGTCCCTGCACACCCCCGCTGGTGGTTACGGTAAGCCCTGGAAACAGGATGGACGTGTTCCCGGCTGCAAGAGGGAGGTTGTTGGTCAGTTTGACAGTCACTGTTTGTCCTTCAGTGACAATGAGCGTCGGCCCAGGAACCTGCATCGTGCTGCAACTTCCGTTGAAAGGCGCAAACCCCGTCGGAGGCGTGTTACAGCCGTAACCCCATGAGTAAACTGCCCGGCCGTCCGGCTGCGTGAGATACGCTGGCGTGGCAGTCAAATCAAATGAAGGGCCGGTGATACCAGGAGCCGCCGCAAACGCCGATGCGGAAAACGTGCACAGCAGGAATAGTTTCGCTTTCCAAATTGCTTCTTTTATCTGCATTGCGATCTCCTAATTGATCCGAACTTCCGTCATCAGCCCGCCGAAGTTCTCGGCGTCATTGGCTAGGTGGTCGAGATTGGACGTGTACAGGTAGAACACGCTGCCGGACTTGTACTTACTATCCGAGGCGTCCAGGATCACGTCGATCGATTCGCCACCTCCAAGCGTGATGGAATTCGTCTGGTAATACATGTTGTGGCCTTCCTGGTCTCGCAGCAACTTTGCGTTCTGGCCGATAACGGTCATCGGTATCCCGAGCGAGGCGAGCGTCTGATATTCGGTCACATCCAGATCGGAAATTCGAAGCAGCGCTCTTCCGCCTGCGGGAATGTTGATGATCGAGGACAGTGGCTGCGAGAAGTGGCTTTGCCCGTCTGCCGATTGCGTTTGCATCGGGCCTCCCGTGACCGTGTCAGGATAGCTTCTGCCGTTCAGGAGAAAGTACTTATCCTTCATGTCAACAAAGCCCTCGGGATTAAATGTCATTCCGACGAAGTGGAAGTTAGGATCGAAACCGTGAATCTGGATCGGATACTCCACGTCATATTGCGTCGAACCGTCTCCGTCGTTGTATGCGTATAGCTTGCCTGGCGTACCGTTTGCGAATGTGCCCGCTGTTCCGTTGTCGCCGGCGGCGGGCAAGGGATTCGTACACAAGATGTCGCTTTCCGGGTTGCACGCCGTACGCAGGTCATTCTGCTGCGCTTTCAAGGCTTTGTACAGCGTCAAACTGCTCGGCACGCGATCCTGCCGCGGTCTCACGTAGATTTGGCCGACCATTCCCATCTGCAGGTGCTCGGGCGGAGTGATGTGACAGTGCCAGAAGTAAGTGCCGGCATCCGGAGCCAGATAGTAATAAGTGAAACTTCCGCCGATGTTGATGGCGACCGAAGCATCGGGTACGCCGTCGTAGAACGAAGCCGCATTCGGATAGCCGTGGAAATGCACCGTGTGCTGCTCGAATAAATCCGGCCGCATGATCATGCCGACATTCGTGAGCGTCAGGAAAAATTCGTCGTCTTCATCCAGCGCCATCAAGGGGGCCGGGATATTCCCGTTCATCACGCCGACATCCATGATGGGTCTCGGATCTACATGGCCGTCGACGCCGCTGGTGGGAGTGTACGGACACGGTAGTGGCGCTCCCGTTGCCTTCGCTGCCGCGTTCTCTGTGACGCAATCGGAGTCCACAGCGAGCCCGACCGCCCCGTTGTAGCTGAACGCTTTTCCCGAATTTGCTGTCGTGGCGGGATCACCCGGCATTAGGGCGGGAGGATCGGTGTTTCCGATAGTGCTGGCGTACGTGGTGTTGAACACGCTCGGCGGCTCAGTTCCGGGCTTGCCGGCCGCAATATCCGCCAGCCCCGACAGCGGCCCGAACGAGAACATATATGTCTGCGTTCCGTCCGCCATCGTCGCGTAGCCATCGCCGCCCGAAATCTGCTGGCATTTGATCGCCCCATTCCCGGTCCCTACCGGCTTCAGATACTGGCCTGTGGGATCGAGGCTCAGGGTCGCCGGACCCATATACTGCGGCTCCGTGTTGTTCACGCCCGTGTTACTCGGATCCGGGTGCGTTATCGTGCTCGCCGGACATTGAACACGAAACGACTGCGCGCCAGCAGAGGCCGCAAAAACAAGGACGGCAATGAATGGAAGCCCGAAACTAACCCTACTGTTGCACGACATGCATTCCTCCGTTGGCGAAAGCGAGAGCCGGAACAGCAAGCCTTAAGGCCGTTCCGCGCGCTCAACCTTCGCCGATAATAAATTCTTCGTTGACTCTCGTTATAGAAAAACCTACGAGGTGAGTCTTTGCCGGAACGCAAATCGACCGGAGAGCGGGAAGCCCTTACTGAACGTATAGTACGTCGTAAGTAGCACTAAATAGCCCGCTAGGATAAAATTCCAACAGGCGGTTACGCACCGTGGCAAACCACGCAAGAGAACTCTTCCAACTCGCGTGGTCTCACTAACATACAAGTAGGGATTGATACTGAATCGCTCAATATAACTCGCACCAGAATGGGAAGAGGAAGGGAACATGTTGCAATGCCTCATAGAAAATTACTTACCCATACGCTCATATATGTATCGCTTTTCTGCCTGTCTGGCTTTAGTACGGCTAATACCCTTAACGCAGCTACCCTTACCTGGACCGTCGATGGGTCGTTTGCCAATGGGAGTGCATTGAGTGGGACGTTCGACTACGATGCAAGTACTGGTCTCGTGAGCAACTGGAATTTGACCGGCGTGTTTCATTACAACTACACGCCCGCAGATTCCGTCTTTACTTTCGGGAGGTGTTGTACGGATCAGGTTGATTTCATTTTCACGACCTTCGATACTGCTTTAACTCTTGATTTTGCTTTCAGACCAAACCTGCCGAGCAGCGGAGCTGCGACCGCCATTGCAGGCGGTGATGAGATATTTCAATTGACGGACAAGCCCGCGACCAGCTTCGCCCTGACTGGCGGCACCGCAGTAAGTGGTGTGAGCCGTGCCAGCGCTCCCGAACCGGGCAGCTTATTCACAGGCTTTTTTCTGTGCGTAGCGGGTTGGGCAGACCTCATTCGGCGCCGTCAAGATCGAGAGCTCCAACATTAGAGGTTCTGCTCTGTCCATAAATTCTCGGCCAAATATGCCTAAACGGCGCGACGATAACATCTCGTAAGCGAAAGACACGAAAAAACTTCGTCGGGCGCCGTTTACGAGCGGCCTTTATCCGATGGCATAACTGCGACATCTTTTTGAAATAAGCCGATGATTTACAATCTACGCCGGATCCGATCCGCTTTTTTCCGGAATTGTTCGACATAGGACGGGATATCATATCGTTCTTTTCCACTGAATCCATGAGGACAGGGACGATCTCCCGACGCGAAGCTCTT
>JAFAUR010000172.1 GCA_019243205.1 Acidobacteriaceae bacterium
GTGCGCTCCTTGTAGGAGCGATCACGAGTTTGTTGGTGGCCGGGTGGTCACGACAGTCGCTCCCAGGCGAGCGCCCGGAACAATTACTACAGATCTGGCAGGGACACGCGGAGAAGAAACGGTCCAATCCGTTCATCTACATCAGCAGGCACACGGAATTCCCGGCTCGGCGTTGCTTTCTGTCATACGCACTGCTGTTCTTTGCAGTTCTGAATCTGACGAAAGTCGTTTTCATTTTGGCGGCCGTTGCGGCTAACATGGTCTGGCCACTTGCGCTGTACTCGTATCGTACGTTTGCGAAAACGCGAGCTTCTCAAGCGACGGCCACACCACAAGCGAGCGGGTTAGAGGTTGCCTCAGCGCAGGTGCACTCGGAAGTCGATGCGTCGGATCATTATCCGATCTCAGTATCTTGCGATTTCCCTCGGCTGCACGTCATAACGGAGCGTAGAGGACGACGACCGAGCGCGGGCCGGCGCAGTACTGTGTTTCACTGAATACGGGCGCCTCTTGCCAGTGCGTGATGTCGTGCGGCGAGTCCAACGAAGTGTCAATCCAGCGCCGCCATGCGGCTCCGCCGTTTTGACTGGCGCGGGGGAGTTCAAATTCCAGGGGCTCCCAATAGGCGTTCATGATTGCGTGGATAACTTGTCGTTCGTTTTCTATCTCCGCGGTGAAAGCGACCGTGTGCGAGCAACTTCTCCAGTCAGGTTGGAAGAGCGTTACACCGTGCCAAGCTTTTTTCGACCTCGAAAGAAGCTGGTTCAGGGTCTCCCGACGGTTCTCGGCCTCTACGTCGCGCAAAAGCCGGCGCTCGATCAAAAGTTTTAGAAACCGATGCACGTCGGCATGTTTCGGAATGAGCGTCCAATCAAACCAACTGATTTCATTATCCTGGCAGTAAGCATTGTTGTTGCCCCGCTGCGTACGGCGGACCTCGTCGCCCATCACGATCATGGGCATTCCTAGTGAAAGCAACGTGCACGCCAGGAAGTTCTTGATCTGGCGATTGCGAAGGCGTTCCACAGCAGGATCATCAGTCGGACCTTCTACCCCGCAGTTCCAGCTGCGATTGTCGTTCGAGCCGTCCCGATTACCCTCACCGTTCGCGTCATTGTGTTTCTCGTTATAAGACACGAGGTCGTTTAGCGTGAACCCGTCGTGACAAGTTATAAAATTGATGCTCTGTTCAGCTTCACGTTCTTCGTGGCCGTAGATCTGAGGGCTGCCGAACAGCCGGTCGGCCACTCCACCGACCGAACCATCGTCCCCTCGGAAGAAGGCGCGAACATCATCCCGGAAACGTCCGTTCCACTCCTTCCAGCTATCGCCAACAAAGCTGCCGACCTGATAAAGGCCGCCGGCGTCCCAGGCTTCGGCAATCATCTTGGTGCCCGCGAGCGCGGGGTCGGACTCGATGTCCAACAGCACAGGCGGATTGGACATTGGCTGGCCTGAAGAATCCCGACTAAGAATGGATGCGAGGTCGAAACGGAAACCATCCACGTGCATTTCCTGCACCCAGTACCGAAGACTGTCCAGAATCATGCGGCGAACGATGGGATGATTGGCATTGAGAGTGTTTCCGGTCCCGCTGTAGTTCGCGTAGCGGGAACGATCTTGTTCCAGCATGTAATACGCGCTGTTATCGAATCCGCGCAGGCTTAGTGTTGGACCATTGTGATCTCCTTCGGCCGTGTGATTGTAAACGACATCCAGAATGACTTCGATGCCGGCCCGGTGAAGAGCCTTCACCATGTCGCGAAATTCATCCACCGGCCCGAGGGGATCCTGGCGCGAGCTGTAGCCGCGGTGGGGAGCGAAAAACGATACAGGCGCATAGCCCCAGTAATTGGTTCGGCCAACGGGGGCATCCTGCACGTCGAACTGGAAGACGGGTAGGAGTTCGACCGCCGTAATGCCGAGATCATGCAAATGGGGAATCTTCTCGATCAAACCAGCGTAACTGCCTCGCAAGTTTTCATCGAGGCCCGAACTGGGATGGCGGGTGAAGCCTCGTACGTGCAGTTCGTAAATAATCGTTCGTGCGTATGGGCGCTTCGGAGGCGCATCCCGGGCCCAATCAAAAGCTGCGTCGCGCTCCCAATTGTAAGTTTGATTGTCCACGACGACGCTTTTCATTGCGGCGCCGGTGTTGTCCTCATTGAAGACAAGCGCATTACGGCTGTACTCTTTCGGGACGACGACACTTCGACCGTAGGGATCGAGGAGCACCTTCGTAGGGTCAAAGCGCATGCCGGCCGCCGGGTCCCATGGCCCGCGAACGCGATATCCGTAGATTTGTCCCGGTTGCACGCCCGCGGCAAACGCGTGCCAATAATGATAGGTCCGATTGCTGACGGGGTCGAGACGAATCACGCGGGAAGGACGTGAGTCGTCCTCGCGGTCAAAGAGAAGTAACTCAACGGCTGATGATCCACGTGAGAAAACGCTGAAGTTGACCCCATCGTGGAGGATTCTCGTCCCTAACGGGTAACTTCGTCCCGAGCTGTATGGACGTCGTTCCGGAGCCGCCAACTTTTGAAAGGCCGCGCGATCGAGGATGGTACTCATCGACTAACTGGGTGGCGTGCGGACTACGTTATCAAGCACGTGAAGTTCTCGGGTTGCTATGCTCGCGGCTCTGGGCGAGGACTTGCTTCGCGATTTGCACCACACGGTCCGGCTCGAAGCCAAACTTTTTCTGCAGCTCTTTCAACGGGGCTGACGCTCCGAACGTTTTCATGCCTATGATCTGGCCGGTAGGACCGACGTAGCGCTCCCATCCGAAGGTAGATGCCTGTTCGAGAGCGACGCGCGCAGTGACTTGCGCAGGTAGCACGCTTTCGCGGTATTCCGATGTCTGATGTTCGAAGACCTCCCAGGAAGGCATTGACACGACTCGCGAACGAATACCTTGCGCGAGAAGCGCTTCATGAGCGTTCAGCGCAAGACTCACTTCGCTGCCTGATGCAATCAGGATCAATTCGGGGTCGTCGCCCGGAGCATCCGCGATCACGTAAGCGCCGCGCGCTACTCCTGATGCGGACGCGTATTTCGCACGATCAAGAGTCGGCTGCGCTTGACGCGAGAGCGCCAGCACCGCGGGCTCATGTCGCAGTTGCATGACGTAGCGGTACGCTTCGACGACTTCATTCGCATCGGCGGGGCGAAATGTCACGAGGCCGGGAATAGCGCGCAAGGATGCGAGTTGCTCGACGGGCTGATGTGTCGGGCCGTCTTCTCCGTCCCCCATCGCTTCATGCGAAAAGATGAAGAGCGTAGGCAATTCCATAAGCGCCGAAAGCCTCATGGCAGGACGCGCGTAGTCGCTGAAGATAAAAAAGGTTGCCCCAAATGGCCGAAGCTTTGATAGCGAGAGCCCATTGACGATGGCGGCCATGGAGTGTTCACGAATGCCGAAATGCAGGTTCCTGCCACCGGGAGAGCCAGCCTGAAAATCGCCTGCGCCTTTGAAAGTCAATGTTGTTTTATTGGAGGGCCCGAGATCGGCTGAGCCGCCAATGAGCCAAGGGATGTTCTGCGCGAGTACGTTCAGCACTTTTCCTGAGGCTTCCCGGCCCGCGATACCGGCCGGGTCAGCAGGAAATACCGGAAGGTCCTTGTCCCATCCGAGCGGGAGTTCACGCCGCTGCATCATTTCGATCTCGGCAGCCAGTTCCGGATATTGCGCTCGATATGCTTCGAACAGTCTTTTCCAATTACTCCGGGCTCTGGCGGCACGCGCGCCGATGCGGTTCGAAAAGTGTTCGTAAACACTATCAGGTACGAAAAACTTCGCTCCTTCGGGCCACGCATACGCTCGCTTGCAAAGGCGAACCTCGTCGTCCCCCAAGGGTTCGCCATGCGCAGCCGACGTGTCCTGCTTGTGAGGTGAGCCATAACCGATGTGGCTGTCGAGAACGATCAGGGTAGGCCTGCCTTGAGTTGCCTGAAAAACGTCGAACGCTTGTTCTATGCGGTCCAGATCATTGGCATCGCCCACTCTCAGAACATTCCAGCCGTACGCGAGGAATCTGCCGGCAACATCTTCGGTGAAAGTGATGCGCGTGTTGCCTTCGATTGTGATGTGGTTGTTGTCGTAGATCCAGCAGATATTATCGAGGCCGAGATGACCGGCAAGCGAGGCTGCTTCCGATGAGATGCCCTCCATCAGGCAGCCATCGCCGCAAACCGCATAGATGTTGTATTTGAAAATATCGAAGCCTGGTCGGTTGTAGCGGTTTGCAAGCCACTTCTGGGCGATACCCATACCGACTGAGGTGGCCACGCCCTGTCCGAGCGGGCCCGTGGTGGTTTCAACGCCTGAAACCCAATGGTATTCAGGGTGGCCCGGCGCCTTACTGTCGAGCTGGCGGAAGCGACGGATATCGTCCAATGTCACGGAGGGTGCGCCGAGGGTCTCGTAGTCGGCGTTTACCGACTGCGTTTTGGTCAGATGCAAAATAGACCACAGCAGCATAGAGGCATGGCCGTTCGACAGAATGAAGCGGTCGCGATTGGGCCAGATCGGGTCCTGCGGGTCAAACTGCATGACGCGATTCCAGAGTGTGTAGACCAGGGGCGCGAGCGCCATTGGCGTGCCAGGATGCCCCGACTTGGCCTGCTGCACCGCGTCAATCGAAAGCGTGCGGATGGTGTTGATACATAACTGGTCGATTTCGGTCCCGGTTAATGGTTCGGCTACTTGGGTGACACTCATATTTCAGTTCCCTGCTGTGTTATTACTCGGCTGTTTATTGGCTTTTAGAATGGTTTTCAAGTGCAGAGACCTTACCCAACCTGCGCAAGTGGCGCTCGGCTCGGCTGAATTCAGCTGCGAGGAAAATATCGACGAGATCCTGTGCGACTGCCGGGCCAACGGTTCGGCCGCCCACACAGATAATGTTCATGTGATCGTCTTCGACGCCCTGTCGGGCGGAGAAGTGGTCGTGAATCAATCCGGCGCGAACGCCGGGAATTTTATTGGCACAGACCGAAGCGCCTACACCGCTGCCACAAATGGCGATGCCCCGGTTCACTGCTCCGGCCGCAACAGCCTGGGCCAGCGGCGTCACGAAATCCGGATAATCATCGCCATTGTTCAGTTGGCCGGCGCCGAAATCAATCACCTCGTGCCCGGACTCACGAAGATGAGCAAGTAATTCTTCCTTCAAAGCGAACCCGCCGTGGTCGGTGGCAATTCCAACGCGCATACTTACCCACCTATTCGCGTCCGAGAGCGTGTTTGATCAAGCCGCATGAACAGCCACCTCGACGGCTGCTTCGGTTGTGATTGCCGGGTTGTGCCACCCTCCTGGTGGAACGACGATTCTCTCCACTTCCGCGGGGCCCCAAGTGTGCGGCTCATAATCGTACACTGGCGTGTTTGCCTTTAGTACAGGATCGACAATTCGCCACGCCTCTTCCACATAGTCCTGGCGAGCGAACAACGTTGCATCCCCGGCGATCGCATCGCCAAGCACTTTCTCATAGGCGTCCATCTCCTCAGGAGAAGGTTCGCGGCTCGCTATCATTTCCACCGCCTGACCGGTAATATCCTGTCCCTCCCCCATCACCGTCATGCCCATCGCGAGGGTTATGTCGGGACTGATTCTCAAGCGGACATGGTTCTGTGCCGGAGCGGACCTGCGGTAGATCTGTGGCGGCACGCGCAGACGGATCAAGGCTTCCGTGCTTGTGACGGGCAGATTTTTACCGGCGCGGATGAAAAACGGAACGCCCTGCCAGCGCCAGGAGTCCACTTCGACGCGTAACGCCACGAATGTCTCCGTGCGCGATTGGGGTCCGACACCTCCCTCGGATCTGTAGCCTCGAAACTGCCCGCGGACAACATCGGCTTCCGTAAGCGGCGTCATCGCTTTCAGGACCTTCACTCTTTCGTCGCGAATGGACTCGCTGTCAATTCTGACCGGTGGCTCCATGGCTAAGTTGGCCAACAGCTGGAAGAGGTGATTTTGAACGACGTCGCGAATGGTTCCGGTCTGATCGTAAAAAGCGCCTCGACCCTGAACTCCAAAATCTTCAGCCATGGTGATCTGCACGCTCTCTACGTAGTTCCGGTTCCAGAAGGGCTCCAGGAACGAATTCGCGAACCTGAAGAACAAGACGTTGCGAACCGGCTTCTTGCCGAGGTAGTGATCGATTCGAAAAATGGACGATTCCGGAAACGTGGCGAGCAGCACCTGATTGAGTGTGCGCGCGGAATCCAGATCCGTTCCAAACGGCTTCTCGAGGATGACCCGGGCATCGTTCGCGCAACACAACTTTCCGAGTTGTTCGACGACATGCGCGAAAAGCACGGGCGGGATGGCAAGATAGTGTGCGGGCCTTTCGCACGAGCCGAGTTCGTGC